>JBLHIB010000021.1:0-39194 GCA_047615865.1 Gammaproteobacteria bacterium | reverse complement strand
CCAAAGCAAAGTATTCACACTGAACAGGGACGATCACAGAATCAGACGCCGTAAGGGCATTGACTGTAATCAATCCGAGTGATGGAGAACAATCGATGATAATGAAATCATAGTCATCTTTTAATTTGGCAAGAGCTCTCTTCAACATATACTCCCTGTTGGGCATGTTGATGAGTTCAATTTCAGCGCCAACGAGATCGATGTGCGCGGGAAGTATATCCAGGTTGGGATTCTCAGTTTGGATAATGATATTCCGCGGATCAACATCGTTTACGATGCATTCATAGATGCTAGTCTTGACATTTTTCGGGTCAATACCTACGCCAGATGTAGCATTTGCTTGTGGATCGGCATCTACCAAGAGTGTTTTGTATTCCAAAACTCCCAAGCATGCACTTAGGTTTATTGATGATGTTGTTTTACCAACTCCACCTTTCTGATTGGCGATAGTGATTATTTTTCCCATGTCTTTTTATATGTCTAGTGTCCCACCTATTTCCATTAGTATCAACTCTTTCCCGCTTTCGACAAATGCATCTATTGCCTCTCTATGATTTATTTCGATTGGTGGGAAAGTGTCGAAATGCATCCCGATAACACGCTTACAGTCAATAAAGTCTGCGCAAATAATTGCATCTGCCACACCCATCGTGAAATTATCTCCGATTGGCAAGATTGCCAGGTCAATACTTTCATAATCTCCCAGGAGTTTCATGTCCAAGGTTAGGGCTGTATCTCCAGCTAAGTATATTGTCTTTTCCTTACCACGAATTACAAATCCTCCAGGATTGCCGCCATAAGTTCCATCAGGCAATACGCTCGAATGAATAGCATTGACATACTTCACCGAACCAAATTCGAAAGATTTCTGACCACCGTGGTTCAAAGGATGAACATTGGTGATTCCTTTTCCTTCATACCACGATACAATCTCAAAATTTGAGATGATCATCGCGCCAGTGCGTTTGGCAATTATTTCGGCATCTAAAACGTGATCAACATGCCCATGTGTGATCAAGATATAGTCTGCTGGAATCGTATCAACATCAACGTTTGATGCTAGCGGATTTCCTGTGATAAAAGGGTCGATCAATAGATGTTTATCTCCGACCTGAATACCAAAACAAGAATGTCCGTAAAACTGTATTTTCATGTGTAAGAATGGAGAGTTCGTAAAAAAGCACGGCTAGATGTGTCAAGTTCACGGTGTAAAGATAATATCTAAAAGGGCTGTGATGGGCGGTTTTTGGGGAAAGTTTTGCACATGATTGCTGTGGAATCGGCGAAGATATTCGCACCTTTGGCCCTCGATTAAAAACCTCCTTATGATCACAATAGTTTGCGGAACAAATAGACCAAACAGCAATAGCATGCTGATTTCCACTAAGTATGCCACACATCTGACCGAGAAAGGACAGGCTTCTCAAATCCTAAACCTGCAAGATTTACCGCATGACTTTATCTACTGTGACATGTATGGTAATCGTTCGGATCAAATGAATGATGTCATCACGTCCTTTTTTGAAAACATTGAAAAATTTGTCTTTGTTATTCCGGAATACAATGGCGGTTTTCCCGGCGTTCTCAAAGCTTTTGTGGATTGTCTGCCTTCCCAAATGTTTCACAACAAAAAAGCAGGTTTGGTTGGGGTGTCGTCTGGTTTTACTGGCTGTCAGCGCGGAATGGACCAGTTTACAAGTATCCTTAATTACTTGAAAGTTAATGTGCTGTATTCCAAGCCGAAGCTCTCCCAAATTGAGGCTATCCTCGCCAAAGATCCTGAGCTCAAGGACAAAAGAATGAACGAGTTGCTAGATGATCATGCAAATTTGATGATTGGCTTTTGAGGCCGGCAATAGGATAAGCCGCAATAAGTGGCTCTCAGATGTTGATTATTCTTTTCCGAGGTCTTCGAAACTAATATCTGTAACTTCTTCTTCCTCTTCTACTTCTGTTGCTTCTGATTCTTTTGGACTATCGTCGTTTTCTTGTTTTTCAGAGTCAAGCCCATCCTCGCTGTTTGAAGAGTAATCTCTTTCTTCTTCTTCTGAGTTGAACTCCCCAGTTTCCTGAAGCATCTTAATCTTATCAATGGCACCGTCAAGACCTTCTGAAAATTTATCGAAGTCTTCTTTGTACAAGAACAGCTTGTGTTTTTCGTAGAATACTTTTCCGTCGTCGGCAAACCTTCTTTTACTTTCTGTGATTGTCAAATACAAATCACTTCCCTTCGTACACCGTACATCGAAAAAGTAAGTGCGCTTTCCAGCTCTCACCGCTTTCGAGTACAAATCGTCCCTGTAATTCTGCTGTTCAGACATCTCAGTTAGTTTTGATTAATTGGTTCACTTTCAAATGTAGAAAATTATTCCACATATATTACGTAAGTGCTTCATTCCTCGCTGTTTCAAAAGGATTCGATAAGTTCTAATGTGATTTTAGACAATAGCATTTGCCTAAGGCGGGAGAAAATAGAGCTATCTAAATAGTGTTACGTGCCCAGTAAACTCATAGGGAAAGCCAACCTGGTCTTCAATCACCACATAATAGATGTAGACGCCATCCTTTGCAAAATGATCTCCATTGTGCACATCACCGACCCATGGTGTTTTTCGATCTTCGCTCACGAATATTATCTCACCCCAACGGTCGTAAATTTCCATTCTAAAGGTGGAAACCCCAAGTGCAATAGGCAAGAATATATCGTTTATACCGTCCCCATTCGGCGTGAAACTATTGGGGATATACAAAGTGTGGCCATTAACTATGACAGTCGCATAGGCGGTGTCCCGGCAGCCTTGAATGTCAGTAATTATCTGGTACACCTCAAATGTGCCACCATCGGTAAATGAATACCAGCCCTCGCAATCTTCCATGCTGCCGCCGTCGCTCATGTAATACTGGCAATCGGTTCCTCCTATTGATAAGTCGGATATAAAGACATCCGGTTGAAGGATGTCAACAACGTTAGGTTCTACATCGATTCCCGCTTGTGGCGGTGGATATACCAAAACTGCATCTTCGAACAAAAAGGACTCTTCTTCCGCGCAACCCGCTAGAGTGTATGCTGTCACGGTCACGTCGTACAAACCTGCGTTTTGATACAGATGGTTGGGGCTCGCAGATGTCGACGTGGAACCGTCGCCAAAATCCCATGTGTAGAAAATGGGTGTTTCAGAATAAGATGAGTCTTCAAAATGAGAATAGTAGGGTTGGCAACCAACTTGTTCACCAAGATAAAAATTAAAGTCAGGGTTGGGAACTACTTCCACTTCATCTTCGTACGTTTTTTCACATCCGTTTTCGGATATGGTCAGTGTAATTAAGTGCGAACCAGGTTCAATAAAATGAATACCTGTTGGACTCGTAAGACCTGAGGCCGAAGGATTGGCTACTTCACCAAAGTCCCAAGTATAAATGGCTTGGCTGTCATCTGTTCCCAATGCGGTAAAGTTGAAGCTGTTTCCTTCAAAGCACTGTGATTCAGCTGGAAGAAAGAAAGGATCTAGAAGCGTATGTATCGTGAAGTCGGCATTTGTTGAGTTTGGACAAGTATTATCAGCATAGGCCGTCAAATTCACAACATAAGATCCGGTGTCAGAATAGGTGTATTCGGGTTCAAAATCAAGGGACTCATCGTCGTTCGAAAAAGGATCTCCAAAGGACCATTCGTAGGATGTGGAATTCAAACTGTTGTTCTCAAAAAGGAAAGTGAGGCCATTGCAAAATAGGTCCTGCGCAGGAATAACTGCAACAGGGTCAGGTGGAACTGTAATCTCAATGCTTACGGTTGAATCGCACGTGTTTTCCTGAATCATCAGCTCAACCGTATAATTTCCAGGCGTGTCGAAGAAAAGTGGGTTTGGAAATTCTTGACTGCTGGCGTTTTGGTTTGACGCTCCTGGAAAACTCCAAGTAAATTCGGCTTGACTCTCATATTCTCCATCGGCCCATAAAGTCCATTGCGGCTGACCATTCAAGCATTCGAATTCGGGGCCAACAATTTCTGGCTGCACAAGAGGGTAGGCAGTGAATGTCTGATAGGCTGTATCTGCACAGGTCCAGCTAGGATTGGCAATTAGAGTGACTTCAAAAGTACCCGTATCGGCATAAGTATAAGAAGGAGAAGGATCAAGGGAGAAATCATCTTCTGTTGAGGGATCACCAAAGTTCCAATAAAAGTCTTGTGCGTTGACTGAAGTGTTATCGAAGTTCACTGTAAGGCCATCGCAAAGAGAACTTTGCTCAGGAATTGCAGCAACAATATTGGGATCACAAATTGTGACGTTGAATTGAAAATCACGTGTCACTGTATTGATCAAAAATCCGTTTCTATATTCCTTAACACATATACCGATGACATACTGCCCAGGCTGGGTTGGGGTGCCAGATAACGCCCCCGTGGATGCGTCAATATTAAAAGCTGGATTGCTATCAATTGGGTAGTTGGAAGAATAGCCTCCTGCCCATGTCACATTCACATAAGGTGGTGGTTCAGGTGTCGGGGCAGGATCGTCGGCAGTAGCACCATGGAGTGGGGTGCAGAATTCATAGACCAAGTCATCTCCATCTGGATCAATTGCTCCGTGGTCGAATATAAATGATCCTCCAGTGCACAGGGCGACTGGGGGGAAGTTTTGAAAGACAGGACAGCTGTTATTGGTCGCAATCAAATTCGTACTTGGAATACGTGTCGTAAAAGTCACTCCTGCATCTTCTGGATTGATTAGATTGACAATAGACGGGTTTCGACAACAGCGTTGATATACCAGATCATAACCGTTGACATTGGGGGGGAGGTTAACAATGGCGGTGTAAATGGCTTCTTCAACGCACACATCAGGTGGAAGAACGAAACAGGGGTTCTCAAGTTGGACTGGGACAAAATTCACCTCAGCCGAAGTAAGTGGTAGGTCCAATTGAGTGTGCATGTTTCCACTGACGAAGATGCCTACCATGGCAAATTGATCGAAACCAGTTTGATTTGAATTGGCTGGGCCGCAATCCCTATAAACTTTCAAGGTTAACTCATATTCATCGGAACCGAGATGAGTGTAGTAGATTTCACCACCTACAATATGCGTCGCACAAGCCACAGTACCAATCGCAAGAAATGCGATTGTGAAGACAAGCATAATTATGTTTCCAGTGAAAAGTCTCATATTGCAGGCAAATTCCAGCCCATCAAAAATACGATAGTAGAATCAATTTGTGATCGTATTTGCAGACTAATATCGGAATTTTACACAGCATAAAAGTACCTGTCTAGCAGGACAATAATCAAGTGATATTGCGAAATGGATAAGACCTTTGAAGATTTTAAACTCCATCCCGAGGTTCAAGAGGGATTAGCAGCTATGGGGTTTGAAAAGCCAACACCTATACAGGAGCAGGCGCTACCGATCATTCTTGAGGGCAAAGACCTTATTGGAATTGCACAAACGGGTACAGGTAAAACAGCGGCATTTTTATTGCCTGCGATGACCCGAATTCTCGAAGGAGACCGAAAAGGAATTGGTGCACTTATTGTAGTGCCGACTCGAGAATTGGCTATTCAAATCGATCAAGCAATAGAAGGGCTTGGTTATTTTGGAGGTATATCTTCAATGGCCATTTATGGAGGAGGAGATGGTGCCGATTTTAACCAAGAAAAAAAGGCTTTGACCGGAGACACTGATATCATCGTTGTAACTCCAGGCCGTTTCATGAGCCATCTCAATTTGGGTTATGTCGATTTGTCAAAGATCTCTCTGTTCATTTTGGATGAGGCGGATAGAATGCTCGATATGGGCTTCCACCAAGATATTACGCGGATCATTAAAGAATGCAATCCCGACAGACAAACGTTACTGTTCTCAGCGACCATGCCAGCCAATATTCGATCATTGGCCACGCAGATTCAAAAGAATCCTGAGCAGATAAACATTGCTTTGAGTAAGCCAGCAGAAGGTGTTCTTCAAGGAGCCTATGTGGTCTTTGATCACCAAAAGCCTAAGTTGATTGCTCATTTACTTAAAGGGAAAAGCCTGCAATCGGTTATTGTTTTTAGCTCGACTAAGAAGGGCGTAAATGATGTCTATCGCATCTTGAAAGAACATAGGTTGAATTGCGCTTCGATATCAAGCGATTTGGCGCAAACTCAGCGTGAGCAAGTCATGTTGGATTTTAAAAATCGTAAGACTACAATTCTCGTTGCTACGGATGTTGTAAGTCGTGGAATAGATATCGACGATATTGAACTTGTAATCAACTACGACGTTCCCAACGAAGCGGCCGATTATGTGCACCGAATTGGTCGTACGGCAAGAGCTGCAAAGACAGGAGTTGGACTCACATTGATTACACCCAACGATCAAGGCAAATTCCTCAAAATTGAAGAGCTTATTGAGCAAGAAGTTCGTAAATTGAAGGTGCCTGAAGAGTTAGGCGACGTGCCAACTTACAGTCCTAAATCTCAGCCAAAAGGTGGTGGCAAGGGGAGAGGCAATTTTGGAAACAAGAACAAAAGAAAACCATTCAGAAAATAAAAGAGCCTAACCATTTCTGATTAGACTCCAATTTTAGATTTGAATTCTGGATTTATCTTTGCTTTGGAGGCGGCCCATCTGGACGTCTACCCTTAGCCCTATCTAGCAATGCTTTTTTGAACCTGCGTTCGACGCCGCCAAGTTTCATTGTCTTGTCAGGCCCTAAAACCTCAAGACAATCCAACATATAACTTTCATGAGATATGGCCATTGCTACACGGATTTCGGTGGTCTTTCGAATTGACTCTTCAACTTGTTCTGTTGAAGGCTCATCTTTTTTGCCTTTTACTTCCGATCGAGCTTCTTTTATCTGACCATTTTGTTCTTCCGTCTGTTTTTCATAATCATTGAAAATAGGCCAAAATGCTTGTCCTTCTTCAGTTGTTAGCTCCAGTTCTTCAGAAATAAAAGCTATCCTTAGCTGTTTAATTTTGTCGCCATCCATGCGCGGTTTCTGAGCGAAAGCGCTTAGGTGAATAATTAGGACAACTAACAGTATTATTCCATTTTTCATACTCATCGTTTTATCTGTTTATTCGTACAATTCGTCTACCGTAAAGTCTTCAATATCATCTTCCAAATAATTAAGTAAATCATCTTCGTCCAATTGAACGGCATCTAACAAGTCTTGCTCTTCACCTATCAATTCAAAAAGATCGGCTTCATCTAGAATCATGAGATCGTCATTAGATAACTCTGTTTGCTCTAGTAAGCAAGCAAATGTCTCACACTTTCCCTCTTGATTCCCTAAGAACCAGAACATCAATAATCCAATGGCAGCTATGCTCACAGCGGTTGAAATCCAAACTGCTACTTTGCTGTTTCTCAGAGGTACAACTCTGGTCACTTCATCTTCGGAGGCAATCTTTGCTAGAATATCAGTATGCATTGTTTCAAAGAAGTCATGTGGGACTTGTAATTCCGAATTGCCTTCTTGAAATTTACTTTTGAGATTGTATTCTAGCTCAGAGAAATATCCTTCTGGAACGATAAAATTATCCCGTGGAATAGCAGCTAAATTTGGCGCTTCCTTCCTTAATTCATTCTTCGTATGTCCTCTGCTTTCGCTCATCTTATTATTGGACTGAATTTTATTATGTTGGTTTAACCCTCGATCAAAAACTGTTCTATTTTTTTTACTGCGTGATGAAAGGAAGCTTTTAATGCGCCTACAGAAGTAGAGGTGATCTCGGCAATTTCTGTGTACTTCTTCTCCTCAAAATATTTCATGATAAATACTGCTTTTTGTTTGTCAGGCAAGAGCGCAACAGCAGTTTGAAGTTTCCTTTGGATCTCATCCCCATCATAAAATACATCTGCTTCCAAATTTGCCGACAGGCTATGTTCAATGCTGTCCAAAGGGACTCCAGCGATTTTTTTCTTCTTATTGAGAAATGTGATTGATTCGTTTGTAGCTATGCGATACAACCATGAAGAGAGCATTGATTCGCTTCGAAACTTGGGTAGACCTTTCCAGGCTTTGATGAAAACATTCTGAGTTACATCATTGGCGTCGTCGTGATCAAGCACCATGCGGCGAACAAAGAAATAGATTGGCCGCTGAAATATTTTAACCATCTCGCTAAAAGCCAAATCGGCAGTTTCGCTTGATTGTAATCGGGCAACTAGTATTTCTTGATCTTCTTTTTTCACTTATAAAGCCTTGATGCCAATATAGGACTATTGCTTTTTGAAAAGGTTTAACCAGGCCTCAGTATTTTTTTATGCAGCAAGTTCAAGAGCTTTTTAAAATCTAGCCACAAGGGCAAATGTCTCTATTGCCTATTGGGAAAGAATAGAAAAAAGCGATCGAGAATATTTCCCGATCGCCTATTCTTGTGTTAGCATATCAATGACTAGAATTTTGCCTTACCATCGATCTTGATGTCTTTACTAGCAGCTTGTCTCTTAACAGACTGAAGTACTTTATTGGATAAACTGTTTTCCAGAACTGCAGCCGAATTGTTGTTCGTAATGTACACTTCTCGTTGTTTGATTAGTGATTCAATTTCGTCTTGTACTTCGAGGCGATTTGCTACCAAGGTGTCCAAATATTCTTTTCTCTCAGCCACAGGAATTACTTGCAGGTGTTCTGGGAGATCGGCTTCTTCGATGTCGTCAAGTGAGACATCTCCAGCTGCTATGTCAGTAATTATTTCATTGCTGCCGTAGAAATCAGTATCGTATCCAGAAGTGCTGTAATAGTCAGCTCGACGGGCAGCTGTTTCCACTGTCATAGTCGAAGCCGCTTGAATTTTGATCTCCTTTATTTGTACTTGCTCTTCTACGATTTTTTGATTACCGTAGTAGGTCTTTGATTCTTCCAATTCCATTGTCTTTCTTTTCAGTTCTTCGTCAAAGGGTGTCGAGATGGCAACTTGGTTTACATTCATGTCAGTGTTATTGAATTCACCTCGTGTCAGAGAGGCAATCTCTTGCCATATCACACGGGTTGATCCGTTGGATCCCATTTGGATTGTATTGATCACGATGTCTTTTGAGAGTGCGAGCTGACAAGTCTCTTGATAGGGAACATCTTTGCGGTAATTCATGTGTGGTGGGCAGTCGCCGACAAGGAAAATGGTTCGAATTGTTGAAGGCGATTGATCCCAATGAATGGCATTTACTGCATCTTTTAGAGCTTGGTTTACACTTTCGGGTGTATCACCTCCGCCGCTGGCTGATAATGCATTTAGCTCACTAAACACTTGGTCAATGTCAGTATTTAGCCCGATTATTTTGGTGACAAATTGATCTCCACGATCACGGTATGCAACCACGCCGATTTCAAGATCTATTTGCGTATTGCTTTGTCTAAGGCTATTGGCAATAGACCAGATTTTGTCTCTGGCTGCGTTGATTAGACTGCCCATGCTGCCGGTTACGTCAAGAGCAAATACGACTTGCATTTGAACAGGGGCTGCGGGCAACTCACATATCGGTTTGATAATTGGATTCTGTTGAGATTGGTCTTGTGCCTGAGCAGTCAACAAAGAAAACAGAAGTAATGCTGAAGTGGAAATCTTGGCGAAGTATCGGGTTTGCATGGTATGGATGTTTGATTGTTTGCCCCCAGTACACACCAATTCAACAAAAGTTCACTTGAGACACATATTCTTTTGAATACGTGTAGTTCGAGAGATAATTACGAAATGTTTTAAAGAGAAAGAAGAAGTGTAGAGCAGGACTCTGGAATGACATTTGCGCTTGCGCCAGCCAATAATATCAATTCTCAAACGGGCCTCCAATAAGAGAAAGAAGTCCAAATTTCTCGATCGGAATCCCGGAAAATGACTCTCGATACCACATGCGATACTGGTATACACCCATAGGTGCAGTTTTTCCTTTGACATCTCCGTCCCAGCCTAAGTCGGGCGAATTAGTTCGAAATGCAACGTTGCCCCAACGATCGTATATCTCCAATGTAAAGTCATAGGGAGGACACTCGAATTCACAGCGGTAAATGTCATTTATACCATCGCTATCTGGGGTAAACGCAGTAGGCAAGTATATAGGACATGAACATTCGTCCTCGAAGACTATAACTGAATCTCGGAACGTAAAACAGAATTTGTCATCCGTGTAATCCACCCAATGGACTCCTAAGAACTGAGCTGTATAATAGGGCCCTGTGGAGCCATCAGACCACTCGAAAGTGCCTGGATATTCATTGAGATCAAATTCAGGTAACCTTCCTTTGCAAAAATAGACAACCGAGTCAATTATGCTTTCTGGAATGAAATTATACTCAATGATTACCTCATCCGTATAGCTGCCACAATCGTTTTGAAGAGTTAGTTCATACACATCTTCATGGTCAACAAGTTGCCACGGATCTGTACTTCCTGTCGCCCACAAATATTCGACATCACCTGCCACCGATCCATCCAATGTATACGACTGACCTTCACAGAGTATTCGGTCTGGTCCAAGATCTATGTATGGAATAGTATCAAAATCGATGACAAATTCAAAAGGTACAATTCCACAATCATCTTCTATTGTGAAAGTATAGGTCTGTTCATTGCTGAGCCAAAATGTGTCAGTAGAAGTTCCATCAGGCCAAGTATTCAACACGTTGAGTCCTGAAGAACTAATCTCAAGGCTATCTCCTTCACAGAAAATGACATCTTCAATTCCATCAGGCATCAATTCAGGCTCTCCTTGCAAAGAAACTAGGAATAGTCGGCTATCCGAATTGCAACTATTTGTGGCAGTAAGGATATACGACCCCGTGCTATTGGCTGTGATGAATGCATCTTGACCTCCGCTATTCCATGAATAATCGACATCTCCAGCGATTTCTTCACCAATTAGTAGACCTGTTAACTCGCATCCTTCAAGTTGTATGTCTTGGCTTAATTCGGCCGGTTCCAACTGCATTTGACAAATATTGAAGACCATGCCTGAACTCGCATCAGTATATAGGAATATCCAATTATCGCCTGCCATTGCGCCAGTTACAGTCCACTGAGCAGTATGTGTTTCCCATGCGGTACCTGCAGCTGGAAGAGTCTCAATATAGGACGCATTTATGATTCCTTCTTCCTGAAAATTACCATTGCCATGAGTGTATATCTTTGGAGCAAAGCTTCCATTCGATTGAGCTCCATGGCTGCAATAAGTAAATTCAAAATTCACGACAGTTCCTACTTGCAGACCATTGTTTAATTTCATTCCAAAACCTTCACCTAAACTATCTGTCGCTAGTATCTCAAGGTAGATTGCTCTGGGAGAGTCGCAAGAAACTGGAGGTTCAATAGTAAGATTGGCTAATGTACCAGTCCAGCCTTCATCGGTAAACTTGACAAGGTCCGCACCTTCTGCTTGGGTTTGGAAGGCATTAGAAAGATTTCCTGTGGATTCAAAATCAGTGCCGCTCCATGCACTAGAGAAACATTCGTCAATCACTGTTTGTCCGAAGACACCAGTTGAGAAGAATAGGAATAAGGCGATATAGGAGAATCGTGATAGCTTCATTAAATATAACCACCAAGATAGAAAATGAAACGAATGATCCCGCAGGACGCAAGTATATAATTTGAGCAATTATTTCTTTTCTACCAACCGACTATAATTCCTCTGTTTGGATTAAGTTGAAGTAGGTTGAGGGAGTCTATATGAATCTAAACCAATGAGTTACGGCCCTTTTTGATAACGTAATAGGCTAGTGCTATTCCTCCAAAGAAGGTAAGTGTAGAAATGACTTCGGCTTGGGTAACAGACATTCCCAAGAAGTCAAAGACATTATTTACTCTGATCTTCTCGATCCAGAAACGTTCGAAGCCATTGAACATCAGGTATATGGCGAAAATCAACCCTGGGATTTGTATACGTTTTCGCAGTTTCCAAAGGATTAAGAAGATGATAGTGGCCATCAATGTTTCATAGATAGGTGTTGGAAACACAGGCATGTCCAAATATCGACCATATCCTTCATAAATGTCCATTCCGCTGTCAATAGGGATTTTTGTGCCCACACCATTTACATTGTTGGGATAACCATAGGCCCACAACCAATCTGGCAATGAGCTGATCCAAGAAGGCTTTGGTGAAAGGTTAGCAATTCCCCAATCCCCGTCCCCAGAAACTTGGCATCCTATGCGACCGATTCCATAAGATAATATCAGTCCGGGCGCAGCTGCATCGGTGACATGAATAAAAGGTAGTCCTTTTGATCTTGCATATATCCAGACCGCTAAACTTCCAACGATCAATCCACCGTAAATTGTAAGTCCGCTCAAGAAATTCTCAAGTGAGGGCTCTTGGAAAAACAAGAGGAATTCATCTGGATTCTCAAATAGGTGAAAGAATTTGGCCCCAACCACACCGCCAATAGCGGCTATGAACGTAATGGGACCGACATAATCCTGCACTTTGATGGCAACCTCTTTTTCTACAGGTTCGTCGAGTTGTTGCTTCTTGTATTCCCAATATTTAAAACCACCAAATGTTGCTCCAAGCAGCAGTCCTATAAGAAGGTTTCCATCTCCAGAAAATATATGTTGTTGAGGAAGAGTATCTCCAGTGAATAATTCACCCGCATTCATGAGTAAATAAATCACTTTCCAGCCAAAGAAGAATCCTAGTGCTGCGTTGAAAATTACATCAGACCAAACTACTGGACCGCCAACAATAATTTTCCGTGTCTTCTTTGGGAATAGACCCATACCATCCTTTCGCTTTATTTCTAAAAGCAGAAGGAAATTGGCAGCAACAAAAGCAAGAGCTACAAAAAAGCCAAAGCTATTCAGCAATTTCATCCATGGCCAATCGAAGCCGAAAATATCAAGAACAGCGTGATAAATCGTTGGATACATTAAGCAGTTTTTTTGGTCATTAGTTCAGCGGACATTACGCATTCTGAATCAGGAGTATCAAGCTTAACTTCAACGACTTTGTTGATGAGCTGTTCATTGAATGGCAATTTTACACGTATGTAATTGTCCGTGAAGCCATACATCCATCCTTCGTTTTCCTCCGATTCGAAAAGAACTGTGGATTGCGTGTTCTTTTGACTTTCGTAAAACGCGCGCTTCTTCTTTTCAGACAATACGCGTAGCATAGTATTCCTCTTTTTTCTTACGTCATGAGGAATAATTTCATCCATGCGCACGGCAGTGGTGTTTGGACGTTCAGAATACGTAAAAACGTGTAAGTAGCTAATTTCTAGTTCTTGCAGAAAATTGTACGTTTCTAAAAAACGTTCTTCCGTCTCGCCTGGGAAACCCACTATTACGTCTACACCAATGCATGCATTTGGCATAGTTTCTCGAATGCGTGATACTCGTTCAGTATATAAATTGGTCAAATATCGGCGACGCATTTTTTGCAGAATTTCATCAGACCCACTTTGCAATGGAATATGGAAATGCGGAACAAAGCGCTTGGCATGAGCGACGAAATCGATGATGTCGTTGGAAAGAAGGTTTGGCTCTATAGAGGAGATCCTTATCCGATCTATTCCTTCTAAATTGTCCAATTCTTTTGCCAAATCAAAGAAGTTCTGGTCATGGGCTGTGCCAAAATCACCAATATTCACACCTGTTAATACGATTTCTCGGGCTTCAGTTTGAGCCAGTTTGTGAGCCTCAACCATTGTCTGCTCAACATTAGCACTTCTACTTCGCCCCCTAGCAAGAGGGATGGTGCAAAAGGAGCAGAAATAATTGCAACCGTCTTGCACTTTCATGAAAGCCCTCGTTCGATCGCCAACTGAAAAGGAAGGAATAAAATCTTTTGTCTGTTTAATCTCTTGGGTTATCGCCCGGCCCTGTTCAGTCTTTTCAATGTTGTCCAAATAGCTGGCAAGATTGAATTTCTCTTGAGCACCTAGAACAAGATCAACACCAGGTATTCTTACGATTTCATCGGGTTTTAATTGAGCATAACAGCCAATGACAACGACAAACGCTTTGGGATTGTTGCGAAGAGCTCGGCCGACGATATTGCGGCATTTTTTATTCGCTTGCTCGGTCACTGAGCAGGTATTGATGACGTATACATCGGCCTGTTCGCTAAAATCCACACGCGCGAAGCCTGCTTCGAATAGCTGGCGCCCTATAGTGCTAGTTTCGGCAAAATTGAGCTTGCAACCTAGTGTGTAAAATGCGGCTTTTTGATTGGGTGACATCGAGTGCAAAAGTAGTCAACTTTCAGTAAGAGGTAATATTGAAATGGATCAACTTTCTTCTGTGATAACTTTCATTCAAAATGTTAGAAGTTTGTTACATACGGCAACTGGCGAAGGCTACCTTTGGATTGTTATCAGTGCTTTGCGCAAATGACTTTCATGGCTATTGTTTAATACCAGAATATGCAAAAAATAGTAATCATAGGGAATGGAATTTCAGGCGTTACTGCGGCAAGACATTTGCGCAAGCTTGGAAAAGATTCTATAACTATAATTTCAGAAGAGACTCAACATTTCTTTTCCAGGACAGCACTCATGTATGTATATATGGGGCACATGAAATTTGAGCATACGAAGCCATATGAAGATGGATTTTGGGCAAAAAACCGAATTGATCTTGTTCAAGATAGGGTAGAGCAGATTGATTATGAGTCTAAAAGTCTCAGCATGAAATCGGGCACTCCTATTCAATATGATGTATTGGTTTTGGCACTTGGTTCAAAGCCGAATAAATTTGGATGGCCAGGACAGGACCTTGATGGTGTTCAAGGTTTGTATAGTTTTCAAGATCTTGAGTTGCTCGAAAAAAACACGCACAAGCCATTTGCCGAGGGCGCAGCAAAAAAAGTTAAGAGAGCCGTAATTGTAGGTGGCGGACTTATTGGAGTTGAGCTTGCCGAAATGTTATTGACTCGTGGTATAGAAGTTACTTTCTTGGTGCGAGAGGATCGTTTTTGGGGGAATGTATTGCCACTTGAAGAAGGTGAAATGGTAAGCCGGCACATGTTTGAACACCATGTTGATTTGCGTTTAAAATCTGAACTTAAAGAAATCCTTTCCGATGAAAACGGAAGAGCACGAGCAGTTGTTACAAATACGGGTGAAACCATCGAATGTCAAGTCGTAGGTCTTACTGCTGGTGTAAGCCCAAATATTTCTTTTATTAAGGATGGTGCATTGGAGACGCAGCGAGGAATTATAGTCAATGAGTATTTGGAGACCAATCAAACAGATGTATTTGCCATTGGTGACTGCGCTCAGTTTAGCACTGCACCTCCCGGCAGAAGGGCAATTGAGCAAGTTTGGTATACAGGTAGGATGATGGGAGAGGTTGTTGCTCACAATATTGCTGGGAAGAAACAAAAATATGCTCCAGGCCACTGGTTCAATTCAGCGAAGTTCTTTGATATTGAATACCAAACGTACGGAGTCGTAGCGTCCAATCCTGTTGAGGGAGAAGCCAGCTTTTATTGGGAAGATAAGGGAGGTAAGATTGGTGTGCGCTTGGTGTTTGCCTTAGAAGGGAGAACGTTGATTGGGATCAATACGTTCGGCATACGGATGCGGCATAATCTCATTGATCGGTGGCTCAATGAAGGGCGATCGATTGAGTATGTTTTGGGGCATTTACGCAGCGCAAATTTTGACCCCGAGTTTTTTAAGACCTATGAAGCCGAAATAGTAGCTCATTTCAATCTTGAGTTCAATACACAAATTCAGCTGACGAAGAAGAGCTGGAGACAAATTTTAAACCTGGCCAAATGAAGATTTTGAATGTTATTCGTCAAGTGGGATTGTATGTCTTTCTAATTGGTTTGGTTCTTTTTACTGGATCTATTTGGGTTGGCAATTACTCGATAAGCACAGAAGTCTTGGATGCGTATATCACTGAAAAAGGCATTCAGAGCGAATTATTTATTGAAAGTGTGCATGAAACGATTGCCGATCAACAGTTTTCTTCGAGTTGGAGTTTACATCATGCACTTGATCAAGCTTTAGCTAGCGCAAATGACGTGTACAAAGCCGATGGAGAATGGGGTAAAGTTATTTGGACTAAGTCGGCGGATATGGCTTTTGTCCTGGGTAAAAGAGGAGCCGGCGGCAGTGTATTTGACAATAAGGGTATGTGGTTATTTTTGACTTTTGGGTTAGGAATTTTGGGCGGACTAATGTTCATTATCCCTGGAGTCTGGCTTATGGGACCTGCTGGAATTAAGAACAACAATGTCTTCTTCAATCCTGCTACAAATAGGGGATGGATTGGTTGGATAACTCTGGTTTGGCTGGTACTTTTTTATTGCATCCTGTATTTTATGCCTCATCTTTCGATGTCATGGACCTTCATTGTAGAGCCAGTTAAGGATGTCTTTGCGCCTGGAGGAGCTTCTCAATGGTTCCTTTATGGTCTTCTTTATTGCACAGTAATGTTGGTTATGGGTATTCGAATGATGATCAAATATCGTCACAGTAAATACCAAATTCTTCGAACAATTTCGGTGCTTTTCTTCCAGATAGTCTTCGCTTTTTTATTGGTAGAGCTCCTTCCGTTATACCAACTTCCTGCGGTAGACTTCAAAAGTGCTTGGCCCTTGGATTATGACTTCCTTTTTGACTGGAATGTCGTTGACTTATTACGAAATGAAGCCTACGGTAAAATCGGACTTTTAGTCTTTGTTTGGGGTGTATTCCTATCTCTTGTACTGGTGCCAGTGTTTGTCTACATATTCGGAAAACGTTGGTACTGTTCATGGGTATGCGGCTGTGGTGGCTTAGCGGAAACTTTGGGCGATCCATACCGACAGCTCTCTGATAAGTCTGTCAAAGCATGGAAGTACGAAAGGTATATCGTTCATGGCGTATTGGTTTTTGCGGTTCTCATGACTGTTTGGGTTGGTTATCATACTTACAATATTCTCCACGATGTTGAACCGAACGACAGCCAGGCAATTTTGCTTGGAATATCCGCTCATGACGTTCGAAGTTGGTATAGTTTGCTCATTGGTTCAATTTTTTCAGGAGTAATTGGGACAGGCTTTTATCCAGCTTTTGGGAATAGAGTGTGGTGCCGATTCGGCTGTCCGCTCGCCGCGTATTTGGGACTTGTACAACGATTCAAGTCACGATTTAGAATTACAACCAACGGTGGGCAATGCATCAGCTGTGGTAATTGTTCTACTTATTGCGAGATGGGCATTGATGTGAGGTGGTATGCCCAAAGAGGGCAGAATATCGTTCGTTCATCCTGCGTAGGCTGTGGTGTTTGTTCTTCAGTTTGTCCAAGAGGAGTTCTCAATCTTGAAAATGGGCCTGAAGAAGGTCGTATTAACGACAATCCAATTCTTATAGGAAATGGAAAGATCGAGTTGAACAAGGAAGTTATTTGAAATGCAACGGGCACGATATGTATGGCTCACTTGCGATACATGTTCTGCTAGTACTTTTGCCCCACTTGAAAACACGGATTACCCCTTAATGGTCTCTGATTACTTAGGTTGTTTTAGTATTGTTCCTTTCTGTGATTTTGACTTATTGCCAGTGTCTTCAGTTGATGTTCCAGATGCATGTACGCCAAATGGAGATGGAGTAAATGACATCATCTATGTGAATGGATGGGGAATAAAAAAAATACTAGAATTCAAAACTCACAACCGATTGGTAGAATTGATATTTGAAACCTCCAACATAGAAGAAGGTTGGGATGCTTATTAGAAGGACAATCTTCAGAATATTGATACCTGCGCATACGCAGGATTGGTCGAGACTTTCGTCTACGCAAAGCCATTAACTTAGAAAGGATAAATCAATTTATTCCGCTGATTCTTGAAAGATGTTGTCAATCTTGTAGATGTACACATCCATGGCCTTGTTGATTGGATTGATGCGGTGTAGCAAACGATCATAGAAGCCCGGCTCACAGTGTTTCTCAAAAGTAATTCCTCCGTAAACTTCGCTGGCCCTGAGGATTCGCTCTTTCTTGTTCTGTTTGCTCACAAACAAAATATAGTTCGGAGTAGGACGTTCGGGTATATTCCGCTGCTGAATTTCATACCATTCATGAATATCATAACTCTTCTTCAGATAGAAATTTCGTTGCCATTGGTCAGAGTAGTATTGCGGAGGCATTGGGGCATCATCTGCGTAGCTGTATTCCCAAACAAAATTGGTGAGGTCGTTTTGGTCGCGCAAGTACAACATTGACTCTACCAGGGGTTTTTTGGTATAGGCAAACGTGAAAACTAGCAATGCAGGGATGTTGATAATCCAAAAGAGCACCCAAATTGACGTGGATAGCCACTTCCTTTTTAACCAGAATGCACTAGTCTGGTACCAACTGATCCAATCGACATAGCCCACAGTAATAATGATTGGAAGGATCGGAAGAATGAACCTCTCTTGTTTATTGGGATAGATTGAATGGAAAATCAGGAAGAATAGAACGGGCAAAATATAGATCAAGCGTGTCTTGAATTTTCTGAAAAACCCGAACAAGAGCATGACTGAAATAGGAGGGATGAGAAAACCCAACAAAGTAAATGTATAGTTGTACCAAGGTGCATTGGGATAGTTCCCATATTCAGTGCTGTTGTAGGTTATATATTCCCACAATTGCACGAATGGCTGATGCCACAAAAGCATATCTGACATCTGCGTCAAGAAGAAACTAAAGCCTGCGGCAAATGCGAATGCAAAAGCCCCTTTCCAGCGAGGGCTAAACAATAAAACAAGACCAATTCCAGGCATGAAAAGCGCCACTTGGTAGCGAATTCCCATTGCCACACCTGCTAGGATTCCTGCCCACATCAAATAAGCGATTGGCCTTTTTGATTCTGACTTAAGGATGAAATAGAACATGGCCATCAAGGGAGGGATGCAGGTCATCTCCACCAGTTGGCGAACACAAAAATTGGGCATGAAAGCAAACAAGGCCAATAACAATCCTACCATTCTGGCCGACTCCATATTGGCGAGCTTCAAGGCAATCTTATAACCGCAATAGATAGTTAGAATGGAGTAGAAAGCATGCAGATTCCTAATGATCAGCATTTGATGGTCAGGATCGTGCAAATTAAAAAACTGCATCACCTCTATCAGTGCCCAAATTATACCCACATAGAAGAAACTGACATTAACTGGCCCATTCGTGTTTTCAGTCCATGGGAGCCATTTGTTGTAGTCAAATCCATCAGCCCAGCTGCCCGCAGCCTCTACGACAAGAAAATGATCGTCCACCATCAAATATCCTCGTGCAAACCACGCAGCCGCCAACCGAAAGATTAGTCCCAAAATGAGGACGAAGGCGAGGGGATGGTTGTTCCAATGGAACCGAATGAAATCAGTTAATCTCGGCATGTTTTAAGTCTGTAAAACTCCAGTTTTATATGGGTGATCCGGCTTGGAATTGTTGGCCGCCTCGATGCCCATTGAAATCCACGTTCGCGTATCGGCAGGATCAATTATTGCATCCAACCACAATCGAGAAGCAGCGTAGTATGGTGACGTTTGGTCATCATATTTTGACTTGATTTTGTCAAACATTTCTTGCTCCTTTTCAGCCGTAATCTCTTCACCACGTGACTTCAACGACGCAAGCTCAATTTGCATGAGTACTTTTGCCGCTTGAGATCCACCCATTACAGCAACTTGAGCAGTAGGCCAGCCCACGATCAAGCGAGGGTCATATGCCTTACCGCACATAGCATAGTTTCCAGCGCCATATGAATTACCTACGATAACCGTAAATTTTGGAACAACTGAGTTACTCATAGCATTCACCATTTTGGCTCCATCCTTTATGATTCCCCCTAACTCAGATCTAGACCCCACCATGAAGCCAGTAACGTCCTGTAAGAAGACTAGAGGAATGTTTTTCTGGTTGCAGTTCATGATAAAACGAGCCGATTTATCTGCAGAGTCTGAATAGATAACACCACCGAACTGCATTCCGTCTTTCTTCGACTTCACCAGTTCACGCTGATTGGCAACGATGCCTACACTCCAGCCATCAATTCTAGCGTAGCAGCAAACAATAGTTTTACCATATTCGGCTTTGTATTCCGTGATTTTGGAATCATCGACAAGATTCTTGATCAAGTCTCGTATTTCATAAGGTTTGGTGCGCTCCTCGGGTAAAACAGAATAGACTTTCGAAAGCTCACTTTTTGGAAGGGCACTTTCCTTTCTATTGAATCCTGCCTTTTCGTTCACCTCACCCATTTGATCTATAAGGGTCTTGATGGTGTCAAGAGCATCATGATCATCTTTGGCTTTGTAGTCGGTTACACCTGAAACTTCACAGTGAGTGGTAGCACCCCCTAAAGTTTCATTATCAATATCTTCTCCTATCGCGGCTTTAACTAGATAAGAACCAGCGAGGAAAATAGTTCCTGTTTTATCGACGATTATAGCCTCATCACTCATAATTGGCAAGTAAGCTCCTCCTGCAACACAGCTTCCCATGATCGCAGAAATTTGAGGAATGCCTCGACTTGACATAATCGCGTTATTTCTAAATATTCGACCAAAATGTTCCTTGTCAGGGAAAATTTCGTCCTGCATGGGTAGGAAAACACCAGCACTATCAACCAAATAAATGATAGGTAGATTGTTTTCCATGGCAATTTCTTGCGCTCTAAGGTTTTTCTTTCCAGTCATTGGAAACCAAGCACCGGCCTTCACTGTAGCATCATTGGCTACAACAATGCATTGACGGCCTTGAACATATCCGACAACAACAACAACACCTGCAGAAGGGCAACCGCCATATTCAGCATACATGTCGTTGGCAGCAAGAGCGCCTATTTCTATGCGATCTGAGTCGGAATCGAGTAAATAATCTACTCTTTCACGCGCAGTAAGCTTTCCTTTCGCCTTGTGTTTGTCAATCTTTTTCTGGCCCCCTCCGAGAGATACTTCTTCAAGCTTTTTATTGAGCTTATTGATAAGCTGACGCATCTTGTCATCGTTACGATTGGCCTCAATATCTTGATTTTCGTACTTCGTCATTTCATTCTTATTTGGGACTGTAAAGTTACCAATTATTCAAAGTTCTTGTTCAGATTGCAATGCGAATAATGTTTTTAAGGGACGGCTAAAAATAATTTGCCCGCATGGGCGCGTCAAAAGAACTTAAGACATATACTCCCACGCCGATTTATAAAACCCATTTTCTTCGCAAAATGCAATGAATTTGGAATAGAATTTATCTTGTCCGATGGTAGCACTATCGCCTACGACCACTAGTTTTTTTCGAGCACGTGTCATGGCCACATTCATGCGCCGATAGTCTTTCAAAAATCCAATATCACCGCGATCATTGCTTCGTACGAGTGAGATGTAGATTATGTCCCGTTCCTGTCCTTGAAAAGAGTCGACTGTGCTAATTTTATGCTTTTCCTCATTTTTCTCCCTTTTCAAGGTCAATAGCTGCTCTCGATATGGCGTTATAATTCCTATTGATTCTGAAGTGGGGTAGTTGTTGCTTCGTAAGTGCTTAAATAACAACTGGGCTTCTTCTGGATTGTGCCGACTGGCGCTGGCTTCACCTGCTTTTTCATTGAATCCACATCCTGCAGTATCGATGAATTCAATCTCTAGATCTTGTCCTTTAACTGTATGGTTGGCCACTGAAGGGTGGGCGATGAGTTTGTCTTCGTAAAAGAAAGAGTTGGAAAATGCCATGATGCTTTTGTGCATGCGGTATTGCGTATTCAATAGCACGGCTACATCGTCGAGTTTGAGCATTCTCTCAAGGAGGGTAACCGATAGTCCATTTTTCATGGCTTCCCGGCTTTTCACAGTAGGAGGCAATTGCAAAGGATCGCCACAAAGTACCAGTTTTTCAGACTTTAGTGCTGGAATCCATGTTAGGGGCTCAAGTGCTTGACCAGCTTCATCTATAAACGCAGTTTTGAAGGTGATCTTTTTGAGAAATCGATGGTTTGCTCCTACCAATGTGCAGGCGATAACTTGCGCTGAATTAAGGGTGTCTTCAATAATGAAGTCTTCCAATTTTCGTGCATCTTTAACTAGGCTCCGACTTTCTTGGAAAAGGGCTTTTCGTTGTTCTCGTTCGTCAAATCCAAAAGATCTTTTGTACTGCTTGGCAAGCTTTCGAAATTCATCCGCTCGTTTCTTATATTTCTTGATTTCTCCAAAGTCTTTGTGGTTGCGCATGGCGTAATTAAGGGTCGTATCCAAAATATCCTCTTGGATTTTTGGAACATTGCCAATTCGAACCACTTTGAGACCGCGTGCCAATAGTTTGCGCACCAAATGGTCGACCGCCGCATTGCTCGGGGCACAAGCGAGAACTTGCTTTTCTTTTTTGACCAACTGCTGGATAGCGGCGGTAATGGTGGTTGTCTTTCCTGTTCCCGGCGGACCGTGCACAATTGAAATGTCTTCAGACGCAAGCACATGATTTACAGCCTCATTCTGAGAGGGGTTCAAATCAGGTAATATGATTGGATGAATCGGTAGGGCAGAGTGAGAAATTGTTCCATTTGCGACTTCGCGCAAATGGTGCAGCCGTCCTTTCTCAGCGTTAAGCAGCGCTTGTAAAGCGAACTCACCTTGTTCGAAGGTTCGCATATCGAAAAGCAAGTTGATCCCCAATCGCTTGCTATCCAGCCATTCAGGTAACTCATCCTGATGCAACACAATGGTCACCTCTGAGTCATCAATTTCCTGAACCATACCTGATGCATTTTCTCCGCTAGCATCGTCAAACAGGGCGATTCCTGAACCCGACTGGAATCGATGAGCACTTCGATCGCTGGGGTTTCTGAGCAAAGTAACCACAGGGCGGAAAGACATGCCAAATCTTTCGTCTCTCACTTTAAGAGGAAACCAGGTAATGCCTTCGTTCTTCCTTTGGGTAAGAGAAGTAGATTTTGAAACAGCTTGAAATTGTTCTATTTCTTCCTGCTTTTCAAGTTGGAACACTTTGGCCAACTTAGCGATGTACTCTTGCGCTTCAGTCATAAAAAAAGGCCGCTTCATATGTCAATGAAGCGGCCTCAAATATAGGTTGAAAATGTTTTTATTTCTTAATTACAACAGTAATATGACCTTCGAATTGTTCGATTCTACCGCTGTTGTGCACTAGATCAATTACGTAGTAATAAGTTCCTTCGCTAACTTCAGCATCGGTCGGTCTCCATATTTCGCGGCTGTAGTCTTCGCTTTCATGCATTAGCTTACCCCAACGGTTGTATATTTTCACAACACTTCCTGGATATGAACCAATACCGTCAATAACATAACCGTCATTGACACCGTCATTGTTCGGAGTGAATATATTAGGGATAATCAAGACACACACTTCTGCTGTGACTTCAACAATGCCTGAAGCTAGGCAATCGTCTTCGATGAAGATGTAGTAGTTGCCTTCATAGTATCCTATGAACTCATACTCTTGGTTTCCAAATTGAGGATAGACCTCAAGGCTATCCGTGTCATAAGTGAATGTGTAGTTACCTGTTCCTCCATTGAGGTTGATAATTTGACCTACTCCATTTATGCAAGCATACCCGCCATCTGCTGTGATTTCAGTTCCTGGCTGAGCAACGACAACATTGACAGTTCCAGATGCGGCAAAACCACAAGCATCAATAATTGTAACATCGTAAGATGTGTCTACTAGAGGATTCACTGTAATCGACTCACCTTCACCACCTGGATTCCAGATAATCGTATAATTGGGATTACCACCAACAGCAACTGCTGTTAAAACAACATCAGTGCCAGGGCAAGGTGAGGTCATATCTTCTACGAGGGCTTCCAAAGGAGCAACATCTTCAATTATAACTTGCGTATCGTCTTCGTTGGCACATTCAGGAAATCCATCAGGATAAACGTTCAATGTGTAAGTTGTTGTTTCCGTGAGGTCGGTTACTTGAGGTCCAGGGATATCACCTGCGGAAAGCCCTCCAGCTGGAGTCCATTCATAAATGATATTGTTGAAAGGAGCTAAAGTAATCGCACTTCCATCTAAAAAGATATCGTCTCCGCAAAGAGTAATGTCATCACCGGCGTTAGCCAAAACTTCGACTACATTAATGGTGATCGTTTCTTCGAATGAACATCCGTGGTTGTTTACAGCGGTAAATACATAATCAAGTGTGCCACTTTCCGTTGGAAGGATAGTAATATCAGAACAGTTTGCACTTGTAGAGATGATATTTGGACCTGTCCAGAATGTTGAATCACAATCAGTTCCAATTGAAGGAGTGAATGAAAGATCCTCTGGATAAAGTGAAGGATCCATTTCAACAGTCCAGTTGAATATAAAACCATTGTCAGATGCCCAGGTGTCACAGATTTCAATTTCCCACACACCATTCAACGGACAACCTACAAGATTTTCCCATGGACCATCGCTCTGATATGTTCCCGAAGCCAATGTAGTACCTCCTGATTCTTCACCCCATGTTCCATTTGTAGCATCTGGTGCCCACCAATAATCATAGCCAATACCTGCCTCGTTGGGAGTGCCATCTACATCTACCGGTTCTCCTAAATAAGTGCCACCACCACTTGGTTCGTGGACTGTAATTGATTGTCCATTAGGACAAATGAATGTGATCGTAAGGTCACCCATGAAAGAGTGCTCGAAATTGACGAAAAAATTCTCGATATCGCCAACCTCTTCTATGGTAGCGCCAGCATTGAAAATATTGTACGTAATAGTACTACCGAAGCACTCACCTTGGTCGTCTGGAATAAAAACGTCTCCTCCGTCCAATCCGTTTGGAATCGCACTCCATGTTACTGGAGTAGCAATACCAGCAATATCAAGCTCTGCGCCAAGACACACGGCCGGCTCGCTTATGATTTCTATTATTGGCTCGTTACTTACGAATACAAGTACATCGATAACATTGGTGCTAGAGCAGCCATTGTCGTCAGTAATGTACAATTGAATTTTATATGCACCTTCTTCATCAAAGCTGTGAGTAGTCACTGGCCAGTCTGTGCTATTCGTTTGAAGATCGCCGTAATTCCATTCCCATGTTCCTACCGCTGTGCCTTCTGCAAAAACCGTTGGCGATGCGTCTAGGGTTATTTCATCTCCAGGACAAACAAGCAATGGGATTTCCCCTTCAAATTCAACTACTGCCAAGGGCTTTATACAAGGCAAACCGCATGATATGGCTGCTCCAAAGCTTCCTTCATCACTTCCATCAGATTCCCAATGCAGAGTTAAACACGCTGTAGGGTTCTCGTCTGTTGAAGTCACGTCTATTTGCTGAAGGTCGATGCCTCCGTAAACACCCAAAAGGGGAGCTAGATCAGAATCACCATCGTAAATCGTTAGGAAATCACCTTCTCCTAAGTTGAATAGGTTAAAACCCAAGTTTATATAAGTCTCACCATCATCAGCGCAAATGGTCATTGTAATATCCTCATTGGGACCGTAATCCCCCTGACTAAGTCCTGTATCCACCAAAAAACCGGCGCAACCAGTCACTGTAGCGTTCGAAATAGGGATCTCTTGTCCAGTCGCGAATGAATTGAACAAGCAAGAAATTGCAATAAGTGTATATATCTTCTTCATGCTTGCAGTATTAATTGTTCTGAGTATTAATCTGATGTCTTGTCAACAACGTTTCCAGACGTTGAGTTGAATATATGAGGATTACCGTTCCATCCTCAAAACAATAGTTGGTGTGAGAAGTTGGAGACTGTTCGAAATCATACAAGTGAATATTGAAGTTCTCTAGGTCTGACAAGGAAATAGCTTCGTTGCTTGTCTTGTTAAGGAGCTCTTCAGAAGCGATGCAATTTGCAAGACCCGCTTTTCCGGGAGAAATAACATAACCCGACGTAGCTTGAAAATTGAGTAATTCAATTTGATCATCATTCAAACTAGAAATTTCTGAAGCATTGAACGCGCTGGTTACCAGGTCGTTTGGTTCATTTGATTGGGCCCAACTCAAAATTGGAATCACCATGATTATCAAGAATACAAATTTTCTCATTTTCCTTGCTGTTTTTGGTCTCTTAGTTCAAGATGCACTAGCGATTCAAAAAGTTGCTTTGAATAACTGTCAAGTGCAAAGAAAATGAAATATTTGATCAAATGGATTTAAATGAATGCATTTGGATTCTCTCTAAAATTGTCTCTTGATACTAGGGTCAAGCCAGAAAATTGTGCTTTTTTGATAAGAATCTAGGTAAATGCAGTCTGTTTTTCACTCTGAACCCCTTGTGTATCAGGCTCTAATAAAGATACTAAAGACAAATTTGAAATATGCTTGTGAATCTCATCGAATTCACTTTATATTTGCACCCGCTTTTGAAGCGGTAATGGTCCTGTAGCTCAGCTGGTAGAGCAATACACTTTTAATGTATGGGTCCTGGGTTCGAATCCCAGCGGGATCACCAAAAGGTGTGCGAGTGAGTTCTAACTTGCCAGCACACCTTTCTTTTTTTTAGGAATTTCTTTCCCAATTAAGAGACGTTCGAAGGACAAATAGTCCTGATGAGAACAACGCCTGCCCGGGTGCTGAAATTGGTAGACAGGCATGGTTGAGGGCCATGTATTCTTATGGATGTGCGGGTTCGAGTCCCGCTCCGGGCACAAAAAAGAGCGACAACCCCAAATAGGGATGTCGCTCTTTTTAATTTTCTAGTCTTTCTAGTCTTTCTAGTCTTTCTATTCCTACTTCTTGAAATTAAACTGGTAATTGATACCAAGTGAAAGCATCAACGGCTCTTGACGAAAGGCTACTCTTTGATCACCTTCTGTAGATAGTGCCAATCCAAACTGTCCGAAAAACTTAAGTCGCTCACCTCCAGTTTTAATGGTCAATGCAGGCTCTAGAAATGTGTTGTACCTTCTACTACCCTCATAGGACCCAAAGTTGGTGTAAAGCGACTTGAAATTGACAAAGGTCCCTCGCACATTGAAAAGGAGTTCAACATTCTTTTGTGTGAAGCCACCACCTAACTGTAGAAAGAATCGGTCATAGTTGCCCCATCCAGAACTGACATAGGTTTCGTCGTTCGTTGCGTATGAGTCTTGTTCGGCTCGGATAACTCCCGCGCCATATCCCAAGAACCCCATGACCAATGGCGCGACCTTGTTTCGTTTTTCCAAATCTGCCCAATGGTATGTATAACCCACGCCTATCTCACCAAAATGATGGTAGGCCGTATCTGTGCTAGATCTGAAGTCAGTTACACCAGAGGCCAATATCCCAATGTTGTCGGTTACCGCTACCGCTGCCTGAACGTTCAGAAAATTGGGGCTATAGTAGGTACCAACTTCAACTTCGCCAGATTCTAATAAAGTTGGCGCCTGAACTGTGTTGGGTAAATAGAGTGGGGGCGTGCAACTTGCAAGCGCGAGTAAACCCATTATCCATAGATTTTTCATTTGACAATAATATAGAAAAGTTTACCCCGAGGAGCTTCATTCACAAAGTTATTGGCCTAACTTTTAGGGAGTTCTTCATACCTTTGTGGCGCATGAAAATTGAATTTAAGAGGGAGAATCGACCGTTCGTAGTAGCAGGTCCTTGTAGCGCTGAATCGGAAGAACAGATGATTTCCGTAGCTCAGAAGCTTGACACTTCTCAAGTTGATGTTCTTCGTGCAGGAATCTGGAAACCACGCACGCGACCAGATTCTTTCGAAGGTATGGGTGAGAAAGGCTTGCCTTGGTTAAAACAAGCCGGGGAATTGGCTGGCCTGCCTGTTGCAACTGAAGTGGCCAATTCAGATCATGTGGAGGCCTGCCTCAAAGCTGGAGTTGATATTCTTTGGATTGGAGCCAGAACCACAGTCAATCCCTTTTCCGTTCAGGAAATTGCCGACTCCCTCAAAGGAGTAAATATTCCTGTAGTCATTAAGAACCCCCTGAATCCAGACTTGCAACTGTGGATCGGTGCAGTAGAAAGATTGAGACATGCGGGAATTGATCAATTGGCTGTCTTGCATCGAGGATTCTCTTTTTATGGAAAGTCACAGTATCGAAATAAACCTATGTGGGAAATCCCGATTGCCATGCGGACACAATTTCCAGAGATTCCAATGCTTTGCGATCCTAGCCACATAAATGGTAAAAGAGAAGGCTTGGGAGTTATTGCTCAAAAGGCCATTGACCTCGGTATGGATGGGTTGATGATCGAGTCACATCCTTGCCCAGCCGAAGCCCTTAGTGATAGTCAGCAGCAAGTTATCCCTTCCGAATTGAGCCGACTTCTTAAAAATCTTACGTGGCGGCGCGAAGATGTGCTAGATCCTGTCGTGATCAGTCAGCTGGGGAAATTGCGCGCCGAAGTCGATACCTTAGATGAAGAAATCGTAAGACACCTCGCCGCTCGCATGGAGCTTACCGATGACATTGGTAAGTACAAAAAAGAACATGGTCTCACTATTCTACAATTGGATAGGTGGAATGATATTGTGGAGATATACAACAAGGCTCTCCAACAATCAGATGTTTCACCAACTTTCATCAAGTTCTTTTTGGAAAATTTACATAAAGAATCTATTCGCCGACAAACAGAGCTGATGAATCACGTAAAGGACCAATAAGGCTCAAAAGGGGTATTCTGGTAATTTTGATTACTTGATTTTCACTTTTAGCAACTCTTTGTCTGCGAGTTTACAAACCAAAATATCTTCGGGCTTGACCGGACCAACCCCCGCAGGAGTTCCAGTATAAATCAAATCGCCCATGCGTAAGGTCATAAATTGTGAAACGTAGGCGATAATTTGATCAATGCCAAAGAGCATGTCGCCTGACCAGCCAGTTTGGATGGTTTCGCCGTTCTTCTCAAGTGTAAAATGGATGTCCTGAATATTACCTCCCAATTCACTCAATGGAATAAAAGCACGACTCAATGCTGCACTGCCATCAAATGCTTTGGCTTTTTCCCAAGGCATACCTTTCGACTTGCACTCTTGCTGAATATCCCTTGCGGTAAAGTCAATGCCTATGCCAACTTCATCGTAATATTTATGTGCGAAAGACTCGTCAATATACTTTCCTAATCTGTTTATTCGAACAACAAGCTCTACCTCATAGTGAAGATCTTTTGTCCATTCAGGTATGAAAAGAGGGTGACGATGAGCCAATATTGCTGAGTCGGGTTTCAAGAAAAACATAGGCTCTAAAGGCACAGAATTCCCCAATTCTTTTGCGTGATCCGCATAGTTTCTTCCAATACAAATAATCTTCATGCCGCAAAAATCGCAATTTGAACGGAAACGCTAACAACAAAAATGAAGGAAGGCTAATAAAGAAACTCAATCACAACTTTTCGTTCGGATTGTGAGATGCTAGAGGCTTGACTGTCACCGAAGTAATTCATGATCAGACGCTCATTCGCGATCCCTCTTTGGGCCACAATTTTTCGCACGCCCTTTGCTCTTTTTTGAGATATCAGTAGGTTTTTTGCCGGATCACCTTGTAAATCGGCATATCCAGTAATCATCACTTTCATCTCCGGGTGATGAGCGAGGAGATCAATAATTTCACTAACAATAAGCTGCCCTGCTCCGTTTATAATTGTTGAGCCGCTGGCAAATGTCAGCGTTACGTTAGGCGGTAAATTCGCAATGCGAGGTCGGGGCGGCTGTTCCTTTATAATTGGATCAATTCCTGCGACTTCTCCC
The DNA here is from genome assembly GCA_047615865.1 of Gammaproteobacteria bacterium. GTDB lineage: Bacteria > Bacteroidota > Bacteroidia > Flavobacteriales_D > Sanyastnellaceae > JADFAK01. The sequence continues at coordinate 9,626 of JBLHIB010000021.1, read as the reverse complement.
TGCACCAGCATGACAATCATTTCACGCAACTCATCAATTTGCTTCTGTACACTAAAGTTGGTCTCAGTTTGCTCGCGCTCTCTTTCTTGTTGCAAACGAATTTGGTCGATTTCTCCACGCATAGTTCGCATTTCTTGCTGGTTCTCTTCGAGCATGGCCAGCACTTGCTTAGCAAAATCGTCTTGTGGTTCAGCAACAGCCTGGTAATCCGGAAGAACAAATTCATCTTCTGAGGCTAATAAAGTGATGCTTGCGTTGCTCAGGTCAAACTGCATAGTATTCAATTCGTCGTGGGTCTTAAATTCACTTAATTCCAGCAGCAAGGCTTCCTGCGTTGCTTGATCGATTGACTCTACAGAAGATTCGGTCATTACCATTAGGTTCTCTCCTGAGAACGCGCCAACTTCAAGAAAAGTCAATGATTTCAGCTCTTCAATTTTCATCCTGGCCACTTGGTCTTTTTGCATACTACCTATAGCGGAACTTCCATCTGGAATTGACTGCGAGAGCTTAAGGGATTCAATAGCCGCGATCTTGTCACTCACTTGTTCAGAAAACCCATTAAAATCAACAATTTCACGGTATCTGTAAAACTTGATGGCATCAGCAACAATCTGATCCATTTCTTTGATCATCGTTTTCCTGCTCTTGCGAAAGCCTATCCGATTCTTGGCAATTTCATAAGACTGATCTATGTAAAATCCAAGCGCACCATTTATGAGAAGCGTTAAACGCTCTACCTGAGCGGTGTCAGCAGATTCGTAATAGTTGATTACAACAGTGTGCCTCTGTGTTTCACGCAATTGGAAGGCTTGATCTGGGCCCATACCCGTCGTATCGCCATAATTATTTATGACCGTAACACTCTGCCCTTGAGCCATTAATGTGCACAAAAACAAACATCCGAACGTGAGAATTCGCTGAAGCATAGGTATAGCTCAAAGTTAGCATGAGAAACCACCGTCTAGCGTGTGATGTAGGAATATTTTCAACAAGGTTTCGAACAGAAATTTAGACCTTGTGAGTATGTTTGGAGATTATTTAATTGCTAGGAGGGCTGCTTTAGATTCCTCTAGATCTTCGAAGAATTCTTCAAACATCTCAGAGTCTCCTAGTCTTATCTCAGTTTGTAGTGTGCACTCAACATCAAAATTTTGTTTGATTTGGGGCAATTCCCATTTTTTCAAAAAGCCCATTACCGAGCTCATTTGGCTGTAAGGGAAATTGATTTGGTAAACTTTCGTGACTTGCATTTCCACAATTTCACCATTCGAAATGGCCATGCGCGCAGCTGTGCGATAGGCGTCTATTAATCCACCAACGCCAAGTTTAGTTCCTCCAAAATAGCGGACTACAACTATGAGAATATTGGTAAGATCAAATGACTCAATTTGACCTAGTATCGGCTTTCCTGCAGAATTACTTGGTTCACCATCATCATTTGCACGATAGTGCGCCTTATCCAAGCCCAATCGAAAGGCATAACAGTGATGTCTGGCGGCGTGATGTAGTATACGAATTTGCTCAAGATGATTCTTGATCTCAGCCTCGTTCCATACAGGAAACGCATAACCAAAATGTTTACTCCCCTTGACTTTATACATGTCATCAGAAGGAGCCTTTAAGGTTCTATATGTGTCGGATGGCAGCGAAATATCTATGCTGTTGGGTTGAGAGCTACGTTGAAAACGGTAATGACATTGGGGTCGCGATCGTAGTACAATTTATCCAATGCGCCAAGAATGTTTTTCGCACTGAAATAACTTGTGTGCAGACTTTTTTTCCCTTGCAAAGACCATTGAATAGTATATGAATGTTCCTTATTCTTCTGGTCTTGCACATAAGTCAACATCATTCTCAAAGCATCTACCTTGGTAAGTCCTTCAGTGGTATTGTACAGGAAAGATTGGTTGTGCCGTGGATTGACCGTGATGAGATGCAACGAAAAACGATTGTCATGTTCTTCGAAATTGAATACCAATGAGTTGTCGCCGAGCCCAATATATGAGCTAAGTTCTTTTTGCAAATTGGCCAATTCTACGTGTTGATCTATGGTCATGCTGAAAAGTTTACTCAAAAATACGAGTTTAGAAGCATTCTCACTCAAGAAGGAGGTTAGTTTTAGAAAGATTGAGGAAAATCGAAAGGGTCAGCTTTTTTGAATAAGCGACAAGCGCAAATAGATCACTAGAATTGAAAGACTAAGAGTCAAGTCTTTCAAATGTCGAATTCTGACTGCGAAATTCAGGAACAAGCTGTTTGATGAGTTTAACAATTTGGTCGTTGTCCTGTGTCGAGAAGGAGGCTATAAGGTCGTTGATTTGCTGAGCGAGCGCCGAGTCATCCAATTCAGTGTGATTGGCGCGAAGAATTTTGGGGTGGTGGGTAGGAAGTGTATTTTCAGAGTTGCTAAGTAATTCTTCATGTAGCTTTTCTCCAGGTCTGAGTCCTACAGTTTCAATTTCAATGTCCTTACCTAACTCCAAACCGCTAAGCTTGATCATGTTCTTGGCCAGGTCGATAATCCGAACACGTTGACCCATGTCGAAGACAAATATTTCACCCCCATCGCCCATAGCTCCTGCCTCAAGCACGAGTTGAACTGCCTCAGGAATAGTCATGAAGTATCGTGTAACTTCCTGGTGTGTGACTGTAACAGGACCTCCTTCAGTAATTTGCTTTCTAAATAGTGGTATGACCGACCCGTTTGAGCCTAGTACATTTCCGAAACGAGTTGTTATAAATGTAGTCTTGTCGTCCGACGTGCGCAATTTGATATAGCGCTCGGCCACACGCTTAGTTGCTCCCATGACATTGGTAGGATTCACAGCTTTGTCTGTAGATACAAATACGAATCTCTCTACTAGGAATTCCAGCGACTTGTCCACCATGTTGACCGTTCCCTGAACATTGGTGAGAACGGCTTCACTCGGGTTCTCTTCCATTAGTGGAACATGTTTATAGGCTGCAGCATGGTACACAATATCAGGAGTGCAGTGCTCAAACACACGGTGAATCCTCTCTCGGTTTCGAACGTCAGCAATAATCACTTCATAGTGCTCTTTGAAGCCTTCCTTCACAAGTTCAGCATCCAATTCAAAAAGAGGGGTCTCCGCTTGATCACAGATAAAAACTTTCTCGGGAGAATACGATAGTACTTGTCTCACAAGTTCACTTCCGATTGAGCCGGCAGCTCCGGTTATCAATACCCGTTTTCCGAGAATTTGTTGGCGTACGTTTTCACTATCGAGTTGAATGCTCTCTCTGCCCAATAAGTCGTCAATTCGAATCTGTCTCATTTGTTTTACAGATAGTTGACCATTGATCCACTGCTGAACGGGGGGGACGTTCATTACTTGAATATTATGTCGAAGCGCCTGATCTATTATGTCAGATTTCCGAGAGTTTTCAATGTTTTGGATACTGATGATTATCTGGTCAACTTTTCCAGAGGCAAATAATTCCGAGGCCTTTCTTGAATGGCAAATACTCACTCCTTCGAGTTTTTTGCCAGACTTCGCTTTGTCATCGTCCAAAAAGGCTACGACTTCAATGCCACTAGTATTCTCTTGATCAAATGCCCTTTTTGTGATTCTTCCACTTTCTCCTGCGCCGAATATTACGACACGCATTTTTGCTTTGTTCGGGGTCTTCAATTCTAGATACAGAACTTTGACGGCTATCCTGCTCACGATAAGGGCAAATAAGGAAGCGAGGTACTCTATGAGCAGAATTGAATTAGGTACAAAGTAGGGTAACTCGAATATGCGATTTCGAAGCAAGTTCATCGCTAAGAAAAGTATTGTACCACCTGTTATGACAGTAAATATGCGCACTGAGTCTTGGGTACTTGTGTACCGAATAATCCCTGCGTAAGTCTTTCCCAAAATGAATGAAAAGGCTCGAAAGCTTATAAAAATCCAAAAGAAGGAACGCGCCAACTCAATCTCGTCTGCGGGAGGGCGAAACTCGAAACGAATCAAATAGGCTAGGAGGAAGGCGAAGACGCAAACCGCTACATCTATTAGAAAGATGACCCATCTGGGAGTATGTTTACCTGAAAAGAGAAATGACATTCGGCACCAAATATAAACGTTATTGAGGCTGGTTCGAATGACTCGCTCACTCATTTGCGCGAAGCGCTAACCTTCAAAGGTCAGAGAGAAAATTACTGTTCTTGTTTTTAGCGACTGAATCGGCGACGAGAACGGCGAATCTTCTTGGATAAGAACATTCGGAAAACCAATGGCGGTCTTCATTTCTAGCCCAAATTTGAAGTACGGTAAAAAGAAATCAACCCCAGCACCAACATCGAGCGAGTAGTCGGTTTTCTTAAGACGTAAAATTTTGTCTGCCTCTGCTGAATTGTCTACATCTTTTTGACTTTGCATATCAATACTGTACTTTCCTCCCACCAGCGCGTACGCTGCGAAATTTCGCACTCTGTTGGTTCTCAATTTCAGCATCAATGGAAGATCTAGGTAAACAGATTCAGTTCGTCTAAATAAATTGACCGTTTTACCTTCTTCATCGAGGAAGTAGTAGTTAAGTCCGCGATCCTGAAATGAAAGGCCAGGGATAAAGCGCAGACGTACATTCTTGTGCATATCCAGTGATGCCAGAAGGGCTAAGTTAAACCCAGACTGAGGATCATTTTCAATGGATAGGAGTGAGTCGGCAAAGTCGAGATTTGGCTTGTAGCTGATTGTGAAATCGGAAGAGTTCAAGCTCAGTAAAAAGCCGAAGTGGAATTTTTTGTCATCGAAGGTTGGGAGGTTCTTCATGCTCCGAGTTCCTGTTTTATTTCGCTGAGCAGAAAGCTGGACAGCGCAAAGCAGGCAAAGGAAAAGAAGTATGTACCTAGACAGTTTCAATATTTTATGAATTGACGATGGGTTCAAAATTAGCAAACGCCCTTTGTTTTCAATTATTGCAGCGCGCTTTATTTCAACAATACTTTTCGAAATAGCAATGTTGTGAGCACTGAATACAGCATTGATACGGCAAATAACGCAAAAAGTGACAGTGACATGGTTACCCCGACACTAAATAGTTGTCTTCGGGTTTCTTCTGTTCTCTCTATTATGTCTTGCTTGGTTACTTTTTCAGGCGCGGGACTTTGTGCTTTTATCTCTTCAAAGTTGCCTGGTACTTCGAGATGTTCAGTTATGGCATAGACCGCTTCGCGAACTTTACTTTCCAAAAAATCGGGTTCGATTACTTTCAAAAAGATGAAGGTGAACGACAACACAAGGACAATGTACATTCCGGCATGTTTCATGGTGTCTTTCAAATCGTCTAGGAATGTTGACTCGACGAGTTTTACTTCTCTGTACTTGAACAGCAGTGTGGTTGCGATGGTGATTAGAATGAAAAGCATGTTGATGAAAATACCAACTTCAAACCCAATTGCAGATCTCCCAATGAAGAAGAAAACCAATTTGATTATGATCCAAAATAGGGCAAGAGTAATCGCAATAGATCGTGCTTTTTTCATGATCGGTAATTGAGGGACAAATGTAACCTAGTTATCAGGGCTAAAAAAGAAAATTCCGATTCTTCGCTCTTATAGCGAAGAATCGGAATTGGTATTTAATGTTTTGAGCGTCTTAGCTATTCATTGATATCAAGAACTCATTGTTGTCTTTTGTATTTTGGATGCGGTCTTTCACAAACTCCATAGCTTCTATAGGGTTCATGTCGGCCAAGTGCTTTCTCAAAATCCAAATACGCTGCAGGACGTCTTTTTCCATCAAGAGATCTTCTCTTCTAGTTCCAGAAGAAAGGATGTCAATTGCAGGATATACACGTCTGTTAGATATTTTTCTATCCAATTGGAGCTCCATGTTACCGGTTCCTTTGAATTCTTCGAAAATAACTTCATCCATCTTCGAACCTGTCTCAGTAAGAGCTGTAGAGATAATGGTCAATGAACCACCATTCTCAATATTTCTTGCTGCTCCAAAGAATCTTTTTGGCTTGTGAAGTGCATTGGCATCGACACCACCTGTAAGTACTTTTCCGGATGCTGGTGAAACTGTATTGTAAGCTCTTGCCAACCTTGTGATAGAGTCAAGAAGAATACAAACATCATGACCACATTCAACTAAACGCTTGGCTTTTTCCAAAACGATATTGGCGATTTTTACGTGACGCTCAGCAGGCTCATCGAAAGTAGATGAAACAACTTCAGCTCGGACGCTTCGACGCATATCGGTAACCTCCTCAGGACGTTCATCAATGAGCAAGATAATAAGGTATACCTCTGGGTGGTTGCTAGCAATAGCATTGGCCACATCTTTCAGCAAAGTAGTCTTACCTGTCTTTGGCTGAGAAACAATCATTCCACGTTGTCCTTTTCCAATCGGTGAGAATAAATCCATTATTCGCATAGAAAGATTGGCATTGTTGTCTGCCAGTCTAAAACGTTCATCTGGGAATAAAGGAGTCAAGTATTGAAATGGAACACGGTCACGCACGAATGCAGGATCACGACCATTGATCATGTCAACTTTAATAAGGGGGAAGTACTTCTCACCTTCTTTCGGTGGACGCACAGATCCCATCACGGTATCCCCAGTCTGCAGACCAAACAGCTTCACCTGAGATTGCGATACATACACGTCGTCAGGAGAGTTTATGTAGTTAAAATCTGATGAGCGAAGAAAACCGTAGCCGTCCTGCATGATTTCTAGAACACCTTCGGAATTGATCAATCCGTCAAAATTATAGCCATGCTCATCTGGAGCACCTCTTCTCTGACGGTCGTTAGAGTTACCGTTGGTGTTACCGTTTCCACGATTTCCATTTTGTCGTCGATCGTTTCTTTCATTGCGATCACGTCGGTCTTTCGATCGATCATTATCTCGGCGATCGTTGTCTTTGCGATCGTTGTCTTTGCGATCGTTGTCTTTGCGATCGTTGTCTTTGCGATCGTTGTCTTTGCGATCGTTGTCTTTGCGATCGTTGTCTTTGCGATCGTTGTCTTTGCGGTCGTTGTCTTTGCGGTCGTTGTCCTTGCGGTCGCTGTCCTTGCGGCGATCACGCTTGTCTCCGTCTCGACGGTCATTGCGGCGATCATTTTCTTTTCTTGGTGGTCGAGGTGAATCCTTCTCAGTTTGCTCTCCTTTTGAATCTTCTTGAGTCTCTTCGCTTGCGACTACTTCTTTCTCCGCTTCAGGACGTGGGCGTTTTCTAGGTGCGGGACGACTTTTCTTTGGATTCTCTTCTTTAGGTTGATCTTTTTTGTCGTCAGAATTACCTTCTGGAGAATCTTTTTTAGCTGCTCTTGGGGCTCGAGGAGCGCGAGGTGCAGGTTTCTGATCGGCTGGTTTAGCTGCAGGCTTAGCGATTGGCTTAGCGATTGGCTTAATCGCCTGCTCATCAAGAATTTGGTAGATCAAATCTTGCTTCTTGAGTTTCTCGGACTTTTTGATGTCTAGCTTTTTGGCTACTTCTCTAAGGTCCGAAACCTTCATGCCGTTCAGTTCAATAATATCGTACATAAAATGGATTGTGTTTGTCCTGATTCTCCTTGTAAAAGGTTTGGTTTCAATGGTAATCAGTGTTTGGGAATATTCTTTTCTTTGATATGTCCACGAAAGGGCAAGAAAGAAATGGAATTAGTTGAAATGTCAGAATTGACCACGCAAGTATACGCTTTTTTTTGATATGAGAATACCAGCCTAATTTACAACTTTGGTGAACTTTCCAAAGGTATTCGCATCGAATGAAGATTGAAATGGACCTTGTCCAGCTGATATAATGCAGTTAAATGAATTTGAATTGACAGCTTCAATTATCAGGATATGTGGTAAATTTGCCTGAGTACAGTTGGATCATTCAAAGCTGATAAAAAATGAGCAATACCGACGATTTAGAAAGTGCTAGAAGAGATTTTAGTCGCAAAATATTCCTTGAGAATGAAGCGAATGCCGATCCATGGATACAGTTCAAAGCTTGGTTAAAGGAAGCCAAAGAAGAGAAACTAATGGACTACAATGCTTTCAACCTTGGCACGGTCGATAATCATGGCTTTCCTCAAGCACGTATTGTACTTTTAAGAGACACTTCGGATTTCGGTCTGACTTTTTACTCGAATTACAATTCGGCAAAAGCCGCGGATATAAGCAATTCGAATAAAGTTTGTGCCAATTTTTACTGGGCGCCTTTAGAAAGACAGATTAGGGTGTCAGGAGTTGTAGAAAAGGTTAGCTCTGAGGTCTCCGATGAATACTTTTCCTCTCGTCCTCGAGAAAGTCAATTGGCTGCCTGGGCTTCTGTTCAAAGTTCCGTGATTCAAAATCGAGAGCAGCTTGAGGCAAGTCTTGAAAAATATAAGGCTCAATTTGCCGATCAAGATGTTCCGAGACCAGAGAGGTGGGGCGGATATAAAATCCGTCCTCGATATTTTGAATTTTGGCAGGGACGTCCTTACCGGTTGCATGATCGGATTGTTTACCGACTTGATGCAGATTTTGAGTGGTTTATGGAAAGATTGGCACCTTAGAGAAAGATGGAGGTTGACCGAAGTTTTTATTTGAGTAAATATGGGGATGGCACCCCCAGAATTAGCCGTTCCATGCGTCCTGGAACAGAGATCATTGTTACTATTCCATGTCACAATGAACCTTCTCTTGATGAGTCTTTGATGAGCTTATTGGCAAATGATGATCCCGGGTGTTTGGTGGAAATCATAGTTGTAATAAACGCAGATGAAGCTGCCGAAGAGCGTATCCTAGCTCAAAATAATTCTTCTAAATTAGTATGTCTTCGAGTACGAAAAGAACTGCCATCATGGTTGGAACTTCATGTTCTTGAAGAGAATAAATTACCTGTGAAACATGCAGGCGTTGGTCTGGCTAGAAAGATTGCCATGGATGAGGCTTCTTGGAGATTTGAGAACGTCATAGAAGAAAATGGAATCATTGTTTGCTATGACGCCGATAGTTTATGTGAAACCAATTATTTGCGTGAGATAAAAATCCATTTCGACGACAATAAACGCAGTCCAGGATGCTCCATCCGCTATGAGCATCCTCTTAAAGGAAGCGAGTATTCCCAACCTTTATACTCAGGTATAGCTCAATATGAGTTGCATTTACGCTACTATACTATGCAGCAAAAGTGGTTAAATCTCCCTTTTGCTTATCAAACCATAGGCAGTTCGATGGCCGTTCGTTGGAAACCTTATCAACTTGAAGGAGGAATGAATAAACGGAAGGCAGGTGAAGATTTCTACTTTTTACAGAAAATTATAGCTAGAGGAGACTTTAGTGAGCTGTCTTCAACTCGTGTCATTCCTTCCCCTAGGTCTTCGGATCGTGTGCCTTTTGGCACAGGCAAGGCGGTGCAAGATTATTTGGATCGAAATGGCGAAGAGCTTACAACTTACAATCCACTCTCCTTTGAAGATTTGAAGGTCTTTTTAAAGTATACGCTCTTCGAGCAAATGAATGAAGATTTGCTGCCCGATTCAATCAAAGCCTATTTAAGTACTACGAATTGGGAAGAGGCGAATCGTGAAATTAGAGCAAATAGTTCAACGCAGAAGGCATTTGTCAAGCGGTTTTATCGTTGGTTCAACGCTTTTAGACTTATGAAATACCTGCATTATTCACGAGATT
>JBLHIB010000020.1:0-39447 GCA_047615865.1 Gammaproteobacteria bacterium | reverse complement strand
TGTACTTTCTAAAACATTTAGGTCGGCCACTTGATAGACAAGAAGTCCCGGATTGTGTTCGGGTAATTCTGTCTGCTCTCGACATGACGCATTAATAAATCCGACGAAATCAGATGTAATTTCGTTATTCGGCACGATCAGGTAGTTGGGAGCTACATCAGAGCCCCAGCTACCCAATGCGTTGAAATGCCCGTGGACGTGGTAGGTTGTAAATAAAAGTGTCAGAAGAGCAACTGCAATTGGTTTACAGTGCATATTTTATTCTATCGAGATAATAACTGTGCAAATATTACGATGAGATTAAAATTTATTCGTCAACTTATGGGTGAAGCTCTTGTAAGTTTATTCCTGTTTTGGGAATGATGTTATGCATGGGAATAAATTGAATATTTGGGAAAGTATAATTTGTTTGGGAATAATAGACGTAGAGGTTCAGGGAAAGTAGTTCATAGGTATACCCGAATCTCTTATCTTTGGCGGCAAAACTTAGATACATGAATTCAAAGATGTTTGATGGATTTCTTCACATGCATAGCACTCTTAGATGGGTGCTTGTAGTGCTTATGGTTTTTTCATTGGTTCATGCTTTCATGGGGAAATCAGGTGGTAAAGTGTTTGAAGGAAAGTCCCGAAAAATTTTCCTCTTCACTTTAATAACCTTGCATATACAGGTTTTGCTGGGGCTGGCAATGTACTTCATGAGCAACGTAGTTGATGCAGCACTTGAATCTGAGGCCATGATGAAAAGTAGCACGCATAGATTTTGGGCCATCGAGCATATGGTTGGAATGCTGTTGGGTGCGATTTTGATTACCATTGGATGGTCTAAGGCGAAGAAAGCCATTGAGAATGCAGCTAAATTCAAGAAGATTGCAGTTTTCTATACGATCGGATTTATAATTATTTTGGCTACAATTCCGTGGCCTTTCAGAGAGATGTTTGAAGGAAGATCATGGTTTCCAGGAAGTTAGTTTTATTGTTGGTGCTCCTAGTGAGTGCATGTTCTTCAGCTGAGAAGAAGCCAACGCAGAAAAAAGAAATCGACTTAGTCAAGGCAGGGACTATTTTTCGCAGCATGTGCGGGATTTGTCATGGCGATGATGGTAAGCTTGGTCTAGCAGGGGCAAAAGACTTGTCTTTGAGCACCCTGGATCTAAATGAAATGAAAGCCATTATCAAGTATGGCAAGGGGAATATGCCTCCTTTTGTCGATCGGCTTTCGGATGTAGAAATAGAATTGTTAGCGATATACATAGATAAGTTTAAGCCTTAATGGGAGAGTTATACGATACAGCTGAAGTTCAGGAAAGATGTGTGTTGGTTGGTGTTGTGACCAGCAAGCAATCGGCAGTGATGTTGGAAGAATACATGGCTGAGCTTGAGTTTTTGGCGAAAACGGCAGATGCTATTTGCGTGAAACGCTTTGTACAGAACTTACCTCAATTGGATCGAAGAACATTTGTGGGTTCAGGTAAAATTGAGGAGATAGCGGCTTACGCCGAAGCCAATGATATAGACATGCTGATTTTCGATGATGAGCTATCGTCATCCCAGCTGAGAAATATCGAGGAGATTATGAATCCTGATCCATTGGCCTTAGATCCAATCAAAGTGCTGGACAGAAGCAATCTCATCCTTGATATATTTGCCCGCAGGGCGCGAACAGGTCATGCCAAAACTCAGGTCGAGCTCGCTCAATATGAATATTTACTTCCCCGACTCACCAATATGTGGTCTCACTTGAGCAAGCAAAAAGGTGGAATCGGCATGAAGGGGCCTGGAGAGAAAGAAATTGAAACAGACCGACGGATAATTCGGGATCGTATTGTGCTTTTGAAGGAAAAGCTGAAGCACATCGATAAGCAACTGTCTACGCAAAGAGGAAATCGCGCGGGAATGGTGCGGGTAGCTTTAGTGGGTTATACCAATGTGGGTAAGAGTACGGTGATGAATTTGCTGTCAAAGAGCGATGTTTTTGCCGAGAATAAGTTGTTTGCTACACTTGATACTACAGTCCGCAAAGTTGTGCTCAACGCTCTGCCATTTCTATTGGCTGATACAGTTGGTTTTATCAGGAAGCTACCTCATCAGCTTGTTGAATCCTTCAAGTCAACACTTGACGAAACAAGAGAAGCGGATCTTTTGCTGCATATAGTAGATGTGTCTCATGCTAGTTTTGAGGAACATTACAATGTTGTTGAACGCACTTTGAGCGAAATTGGAACAGAGGGAAAGCCTACGATTACAGTGTTCAACAAGATCGATAAATATACTTTTGATGCCGACTCACCAGAAGGAGTCTCGCTCGAGGCTCTAGAGAAAACATGGATGTCCAAGATTCAGGATGGAGACGTGATTTTTATTTCGGCAACGGACTGCAGCAATGTAGACGAATTTAAGAAATTGCTCTACAAGCGAGTCCGCGCAATTAATGCAGAGCGTTTTCCATACAATAATTACTATTTCGATTGGGATGAGAGTCAACAATCAGAATAGGTTTTTGAACAATTCAGTTGTTCTGGTCCAATCAAAAGAACCTGGTTTTCTATTATATTTATAGTGCAATGGGGAATTGAATCCCTTAAATCCATTCCAATATGAAGAAGCTCTTATTTCTTGCAATCGCTTTATTCGGCGCCAATACGCTCTTTTCACAGGATTATGCCCCGATGGTGAGTGAAGATCATAGGTGGCATGTTCGCCAAGGAGGGTTCATAATTTTTAACTCTGATATGTTTCTTTCAGGGGATTCGATTGTAGAAGGAGTGACCTACAAAAAGTTTATAGCCATCTTGGATATCGCCCCGAATTCTCCATCCCTCGAAGCTCTGATTCGAGAAGATGTTGGTCTTGAAAAAGTATATATCTACTCTCAAGGTGAGGAGAAGTTATTGTACGATTTTGACATGACTGTGGGTCAAACAGTCACTGTTCAAGGATCGCTATGCGAGGCTGAACTGACGGTTGCATCTGTAGAGATGGTTATGATTGATGGAATAGAGCGAGAGCGCTATAATTTTGAGGGAGGAGTTCAGGAGTATTGGATTGAAGGAATTGGTTCGGAATTATCACCGTTGAACCCAGGTTTTTACGAATGTAACATGAGTGATGTTGATCCGTGGTTGCGCTGTTTTTATGATGGGGCTGCCTTGCATTTTCAGAATCCTAATGTTGTGGAGGATTGTCCAGATTTGATCACATCGGTTGCTCAAATTGATGAGAAAATACTGGTAGTTTTTCCGAATCCTGCAAAGGAGACCTTGAATATAGTGACCACCAATGGGCATGTTCGCCAGATTGAGTTGATCAATTCATTGGGTCAGGTGGAGATCAATAAATCGGTTTCTTTGACGCTACAATCACAAATTGACATTTCTCATCTATCTGCAGGAATGTACCAACTTCGCATGACATGGGCTGATGGTGCTACTCGGGTTAAGGTTTTGGTGAAAGAATAGTCATTGTTTAAATGAAATTGAAGGCAGCAACTCGATGGTATCGGCTTGCTGCCTTTTCTTTTGATATCTCCATCAAAGTGTTCACAAGAGATTGCAATCTATAGCGATCCAAGTGCTGCCTTTCTTAGTTTTGTGTTGTAAATACTATGTTCATGCGAAAGATTCTAACCCTTGTTTTAATTTGCTCTTCTTTGACTTGCTTCGCTCAAAAGCAGCAATTTGTTGACTTTTATGAAGATGGTCAAAAGATGACCGAAGGATTCTACGAACGTGGCGTGGAACATGGGGTTTGGAAATCATATTATCAAAATGGTGAACTTCGTGATAAAAGTCACTATTGGTATGGAAAGCTGCATGGTTCGGCCAAAGAATTTTACTACAACGGACAACTCAAGCACGAAGGCTACTTTCAATTGGGTCAGCGCGATAGTATAATGCGAACGTGGAATATTGACGGTGCTTTATTGGAAGATGGGTCTTTTTTTGATGGAGATCGATTGGGCATTTGGAACTACTACCACTCGGCCGATTTGCTTTGGATGACAGAGAGTTATACCGACACAGTCATGTATTTAATGACGCTCACAGAGGAAGATGGTAAGAAATTGATCATCAATGGAGCTGGAGTGAATCTGGAATACAATGAGGGAGGATCAATTAAGCGAGAGACTGATTATTTGGGAGGATTACCGAACGGAGCTTGCAAAGAGTACTTCTCAAGTGGAGATATTAAAGTAGCAGGATCGTATTCCAGAGGACTTAAAGATTTGCTTTGGACCGAATTTTATCTCGACGGCTCGCCAAAAAAGATTTCGAATTATGCTGTAGGGATATTGAATGGTGTTTTTGAGCAATATTTCCGTGGCGGACAGCTGGAGTTCAAAGGGGCGTATGCTCAAGGAAAGAAGCAGGGAGCTTGGGTCTGGTATCTGGATGATGGAAAGCTGGACATTGAAGGGCAATTTGACAACGACCTTCAGCATGGAGAATGGACTTGGTGGTATAGTAACGGCAACAAATATTACTTTGGAGATTATATTGAAGGAAAGAAAGAAGGAGAATGGAACTTCAATTATTTTGGCGGAGAAGCATGGAAGAAAGGCACGTATGGCAATGATCTCAAAGAAGATCATTGGGATTATTGGTTTGAAAGTGGGGCTGATTTAATGAAGGGTTCATTTCTGAATGATGAAGAGGAGGGAGAATGGTTCAGCTGGTATGATACAGGATCTCAAAAAGATATAGGCTTTTATTCAAATGGTAAGATGAATGGCCAATGGGTTGGCTGGTATCCGAACAAAGTCAAGACATATGAAGGACAATGGACGCAAGATTTGAAAACTGGCGAATGGACTTATTGGTATGACAACGGACAACTTCGAGAGACTGGAAAGTATGATTCTGAGGGAAAGAAGACTGGTTTTTGGGAAAGCCATGGCGCATCAGGAGTTTTAGAAATGAAAGGCGAGTATGCGGATGGAACGCCTGATGGCGACTGGTTTTATTACTATGGTAACGGGAGTCCAATGCAATCACAATCGTACAAGGATGGAAAGATGGATGGCAAGGCCTTGTCTTACAGTAAGTCGGCCAAAGTGGTGCAAGAGATCAACTATAAGATGGGAAAGAGGCATGGCGATTACAAGATTTACAGTGATAAGAACGGAAATCTAGAATTGCACTATGTGTACGAGAATGGTTTGGTAGCGAAGGTCGTGGTGAACAAACGAGGCGGACAATAACGGAAAATTGATGTGCTTCAATCGATTGAAAAGATGATTTTCCCCATGATAGTAGTACAAAAGCAAAAACATACTATATTTGCGGTGAAATAGCGAATAGTACAGATGGAGGGGTGATCGCCCCTCTTTTTTTTGAATGCAAACGAATGATCTCGGAAGAAACGGTTCAGTTATTATTAGAGGAGAAGGTAGAAGGTGGAATTAATTTTCTGGTTTCTTTGAAAGTGAGCGTTGATAATATCATCGACATTGTCATGGACGGTGATGATGGTTTTTCGATTTCTGATTGCATGGAATTGAATCGTTATTTGAATAAGAAGCTGGATAGAGACTTAGAAGATTACAACCTAAGAGTGTCTTCACCAGGATTGGATCAACCTTTTATGGTTCGACGCCAGTATTACAAGAACATTGGTCGAGAGATAACTGTTCTTATGAATGACGACAGCAAAATCGACGGGGAACTGATAGCGGTAGATGACGATAAGATTACGCTGCGTACAAGAGTGAAGGAACGTATTGAAGGCCGTAAGGCCAAACACTGGGTGGAAACGGATCATGAGATTGAGTATCCATCTATCCAGTCAACGAAAGTTTTAATATCATTTAATTAATTATATCAAGATGAACGGTGTAAACCTGATCGAATCTTTCTCTGAATTTAAAGAATTCAAGAGCATTGACAGGGAGACTATGATGAGTATCCTTGAAGATGTTTTTCGCAACATGGTCATCAAGAAATACGGTTCGGATGAGAACTTCGATGTGATTATCAATGTAGACAAAGGTGATTTAGAAATCTGGCGTAACAGGGACATTGTTCTTGATGGCGAGGTTGAAGATCCTATGACTGAAGTTGAATTGTGCGAAGCTCTCAAAATCGAAAGTGATTTTGAAGTTGGTGAGGAGTTGTCGGAGGAGATCCATTTGTTAGATTTCGGACGTAGAAATATTCTGTCAATGAGGCAGAATTTGCAGTCGCGAATTCTCGATCTTGAAAAGGATCATATTTATCAGAAGTATAAGGAACGTGTTGGTGATATTATCACGGGTGAAGTTTATCAGATATGGAAGAGAGAGATCTTGATCATTGACGATGAAGACAACGAGCTTATCCTCCCTAAGGATCAACAGATCCCTACCGATAGATTTAAGAAAGGTGATCAAGTGCGAGCGGTTGTTGCAGCTGTTGACATGAAGGGGAATACTCCACAGATTATTCTTTCAAGAACTGCTCCAGAATTTTTGGAGCGTTTGTTTGAGCAAGAAGTGCCAGAGGTTTTTGATGGTCTGATTACAATCAAAAAGATTGTAAGAGAGCCGGGTGAAAGAGCGAAAGTGGCTGTAGAGTCATACGACGATCGCATCGATCCAGTAGGTGCTTGTGTCGGAATGAAAGGAGCACGTATCCATTCGATAGTGCGAGAGTTGAAGAATGAAAATATTGATGTTATCAACTACACGGCCAATAGCCAATTGTTGATTCAACGTGCTTTGAGTCCTGCAAAAATATCTTCTGTAAATCTCGACAACGAGAACATGAAGGCGGATGTCTTTCTAAAGCCTGACCAAGTGTCATTGGCTATTGGAAAAGGTGGGCATAATATTAAGTTGGCTGGAAAGTTAACGGGTTATGAAATTGATGTTTATCGCGAATCTGACGCCGATATTGACGATGTTGATTTGGAAGAGTTTGCAGATGAAATTGATTCTTGGATCCTTGACGCTTTGAAGACGATTGGTTGTGATACGGCAAGAAGTGTCCTTGAATTGGACCCGAGTGAGCTTGTCAAGCGCACAGACCTTGAAGTGGAAACTGTGAACGAAGTTGTTCGCATCCTTAAGGAAGAGCTTGAATAAGCATACGTTGGCAATTAAGAGAGAATAGAATTACGAAAGCAGTATATGACGAAGACCAGTAAAGCAGTTAGACTTAGCAAGGTCGCCCGCGAATTGAACGTTGGTATTGTTACGATCAGTGAATTCCTTGACAAAAAGGGAATGCCGATCGAAACAAATCCTAACACTAAGATTGAGCCGGACGTATATGAGCTCTTGATGAGCGCATTTCAGGGTGAAAAAGCTGTAAAGGAGAAATCCGAGCAGATACTGACACGTACTCGCGAGCAGCGGGAATCTGTCTCTATTGAGTCAACTAAGAAAGGTGAGCCTGAAGAAGTTCCAGTAGCTGAGCCTGAAGCTCCGGTGGCCGAAAAGCCAGCCGTGGTAGAAGAAGTTGCAAAGGTGGAAGAGGTAGTCGAAGTTGAGACGCCCAAGCCTGTCGTAGAGGAGAAGCCAGCAGAACCTGAAGTGAAGGTAGAGCCTGTGCCTGAGGTAAAGGAAGAGCCGGTTGTCAAAAAAGAAGTAGTTCCAGAACCTACTCCCGAAGAACCAGTTAAGAAAGCTAAGGTCGAGCCGGAAATAGTTAAAGCTACTGTGCCAAAGACAGGAGTTACTGTACTTGGTAAGCTTGATCTAGATAAGGGTAAAAAGAAGCCAGCAAAAGTTGAGCCAAAGGTTGAGGTGAAAACGGCTGCTCCTATAAAGAAGGAAACTCCTAAGGTTGCTAAAGTGGCGCCAAAAGTAGAACCTCCAAAGCAAGTAGTAAAGGCAGCTCCTGTTGTTCCGGAGCTGATCAAAGCTAGAGCTGAGAAATTGACTGGTCCTACCGTTATTGGTAAGATTATCCTCAAAGAGGAGCCTAGAAAGAAAAAGGGCGGTCCTGTTGCCTCTTCTAAGGATAAGGCAGGTGATATAGCAAAAGGTAAGCGCAAGCGCAAACGCGTCGCTAAAGTAGATGTCCAACAACAAACTACACAACAGCGAAGAGCCCCAGGTACTGGGCCAGGTGCTAAGCCAGGAGGAGCTCCTCGCGGCCGAGTAGCAAAGCCTGAGATTAGCGAAAAAGATATTCAGAAAG
This sequence comes from Gammaproteobacteria bacterium, assembly GCA_047615865.1. GTDB lineage: Bacteria > Bacteroidota > Bacteroidia > Flavobacteriales_D > Sanyastnellaceae > JADFAK01. Next base: position 31,327 of record JBLHIB010000020.1, on the reverse strand, counting down.
AAATTAAAGAAACCCTGGCACGCTTGAGCGGAAAAGGGAAGTCTAAATCTTCTAAACTCCGTCGTCAGAAACGTGATGATCGTGCTGCACAGAGTGAGGAGGAAATGGTAAGAGCTGCTGAGGAGCGCTTGATCCTGAAGCTTACCGAGTTTGTGACAGTGTCGCAGCTTGCTAGCATGATGGACAAGTCTGCAACAGATATTATTTCTGCTTGCATGTCACTCGGTATTTTTGCCTCTATCAACCAAAGACTCGATGCTGAGACTATAACCATCATAGCCGAGGAATTTGGATACCAAGTTGAATTCGTTAGTTCGGATGTTCAAGAATCTATTCAAGAGGAATTGGACAAGCCGGAAGACTTGAAGCCAAGACCTCCAATTGTTACCGTAATGGGTCACGTTGATCACGGTAAGACTTCATTGTTGGATTACATTCGTAAAGCGAATGTAATTGCAGGTGAAGCCGGGGGAATTACCCAGCACATTGGCGCATATAGCGTAGTACTTGACGATGGTCGAAAAATGACATTCTTGGATACACCAGGTCACGAGGCTTTTACAGCCATGCGTGCTCGTGGTGCTCAAGTGACAGATTTAGCGATTATCGTGGTTGCAGCAGATGATGCTGTAATGCCTCAAACAAAAGAGGCCATTAGCCACGCCCAAGCAGCAGGTATTCCAATGATTTTTGCGATCAATAAGATTGACCGTGAGAATTCGAATGCCGATAAGATTAAAGAGGAACTTTCTGGTATGAATATCCTTGTTGAAGAATGGGGAGGAAAATACCAAAGTCAAGATATCTCTGCAAAAACTGGTCAGAATGTGAATGAGCTTCTAGAGAAAGTACTTCTAGAGGCAGAATTGCTAGACCTGAAAGCAAATCCAGATCGCCGAGCAGTCGGAACTGTTGTAGAGTCAACCTTGGACAAAGGCCGTGGTTATGTAACTACTCTTTTGGTCGAGGCTGGAACTATGAAAGTAGGAGATCCAATCCTTGCTGGACAGTGGAGCGGTAGAGTTCGTTCGATGTTCAATGAGCGCGGACAAAAAATAATAGAAGCGGGCCCATCTACTCCAGTATCGATGCTTGGACTGTCCGGAGCGCCGAATGCAGGAGACAAGTTCCACTTGTTTGAAGATGAGAAAGAAGCAAGAACAATTGCTCTTAAACGTCAGCAATTGCAACGTGAGCAAGGAATTAGAGCCCAGCGTCATATTACGATGGAGGAAATCGGCCGTCGTATCGCAGTTGGTGAGTTTAAAGAGCTGAACCTTGTTGTGAAAGGTGATGTGGATGGATCTGTTGAGGCACTTACTGACTCGTTACAGAAATTATCGACTGAAAAAGTTCAGGTTAACGTTATCCATAAAGCTGTAGGTGGTGTGTCTGAATCAGATATTCTTTTGGCTAGTGCTTCGGATGCGATTATCATTGCCTTCCAAGTGCGACCAAACTCAGTCGCTCGTAAACTCGCTGAGAAAGAAGGAATTCAAATTCGACATTACTCAGTTATCTATGCTGCCATTGATGAGATGAAAGAGGCCATGGAAGGTTTGCTTTCAGCAAAAATCGAAGAGCGCGTTACAGGTACTGCAGAAATTCGAGATATTTTCAAAATATCGAAAGTGGGTACCATTGCAGGTTGCTTCATGACAGATGGAAAAATCACGAGAAAAAGCAAGGTGCGCGTCGTGCGTGAAGGTCTTGTTATCTTCAGTGGTCACCTTGGCAGCTTGAAACGTTTCCAAGACGATGTCAAGGACGTTACTAAAGGATTCGAGTGTGGTTTGAACGTAGATAAGTTCAACGATATTCGTGAAGGTGATTTGATCGAAGGGTACGAGGAAATTGAAGTTAAGCAGACGCTCTAATAAGCTTCTAGTTTATTCAAATTCAATAGTTCATCTTGCAGATGTTGATCAAGCTTTGCGGTTGGTTCAATTCTGGTAATTCAATTTTGTCGCTGACTGTAGGAGCTTGAGATAATCTTGCCTTGCACTCTTACAACATGCTGTATGTTGAAACCTCTGTATTGAAATTTGCGATTCGTACAGCACTCGGACAGGTGATTTAATTGAAGTATTCGAGAGAATATACGCTCTATTAAGCTTTGATTTTATTCAAACTTAGTAGTTCATCTTGTAGGTATTGGGTCACCATTGTGGTTGGTTCAATTCTGGAAATTTTATCTTGTCGCTAATGATATGGGCTTAAGGCCGTCTTGCTTTGAACTCTTGCAAGTTCCTTTATGCAGTCAACCTTTGTCTTGAAATTTCCGATGCGTATAGGATTCGTGAAGATGCTTTGATCCGAAGTATACGAGGAAAGATAAGTTAAGCCGAAGCTCTAATTAATTCAAATTTAGTAGTTCGTCTTGCAGATGTTGAACCAGTATTACGGTTTATGCAACTCAGGCAATTCGATCTTGTCATTGACGATAAGGGCTTGAGGAAACCTTGCTTTGAACTCTTGCAATGTCTTATATGCCTCGAACTCTGTCCTAAAATTTCCGATTCGGACCGCAAAATTAGGCGCCTTTGAGATCAGATAGCAAGATGTTTTCGAGTCTTCCATCATCATTTTTCCTCTCAGCCTCTTGGCTCCCTCTAAACTTCCAAAGTAAATTTGAATTCTATATCCGTTCAAAGGAATTGGATTTTTTGTTGAGGTCCTATTCAATGAATCTAAGGCACTAGGCCCCGTTATAGATATGCTTCCTGGTCGGCGCTCAATAATCATGGCCGGAATTGAATCAGAAGCTGGTGAATCGATGAACAAAGAGTCAATTAATCCGATATTTTCTTCTTTAGTTACCTTGCCTTCAGATTCGATTTCTTCAACCGTTTCCTTCTTAAACATGCGTTTCCACCAATTGTCATCATCCTGTGAATATCCTGATGTAGAGATTAGAGAAATTATAGTTAGCAGAAGGATCTTTTGAATCATAATAAATGGTGTTATTTGCAGACGCAAATCTAGTTTATTAACTGCTAATTTGATTGGTTTTGCAGCAATCGTGCCAAATTAGATGGCGTTTGTTGCTCACAGTCGAGATTTAGATTTGAGCGGGCAAAAGTGGGGATAATTGCGCTAAGCCCTTTGATTGTCAACCTATAGCGATAAGATTGCTTATTTAGAATAATTTTAAATTGAATTTGGTGTTGACAAAATTGTGACAAACCCTCGCGGAGGTTGTTAAAATCCCATAATTTTGCGCGCGAATTTCGACGATTCCGTACAGAAAAAGATGCACAATGAGTAAAGTTCCTTTTGGACGCTGTAAATCAAAGTTTCGAGCAACAATTCTGCTCTCAATACTGCTTGTTTTTTCGACATCAGTTTTGAAGGCAGGTATTTTTGACGAAGGTGATGCAGCAAATGGAGAAATCCTGTTTAATGCTAACTGCGCGACATGCCATAAAGTAGATGGAAGTGTCTTGGCAGCGCCTGGTTTGGGCGGAATAGCTGACAGATGGGGTTCGTCTGAAGAAATGTTGGTCAAATGGATTACAAATCCAAATGGAGCAATTGAATCAGGTGACCCTTATGTCAAGTCGTTGATCTCTCAATATGAGTCTTCATTTGGTATCATGACACCGCAAGCGGTGAATGAGGATCAGATTAAAGATATTTTCGCATACATCGCCAATCCGCCAGTATCAGCTGGTAATCAGGTATCAGGTGATGCATGTCCAACAATTCACGATACCGAGGAAGAGGTTTCTAGCTCAGCTGGAATTTGGTTCCTTATTATAGGCGTACTGTTTCTGATCATTGCATTAAGTGCAGCTGGTGCAAATAGAAGTTTGAAAAACGCATCGCTTGAATCTCAAGGAAAAGAAGCTTTACCAAATGTGTCTTATGCCACTATGGTTAAGGGCTGGATGACCAGAAACAAAGCTTTTGTTGCGGTGATCGGCTTGTTTGGTGTTTGCTACTTTGTAACTGTGAGTTATATCGGAGCAATGGGAGTAGGTGTTTATGAAGGCTATGAGCCTGAGCAGCCAATCTTGTTCTCTCACGCCGTTCACAATTGTGAAAACGAAATTGACTGTGAATACTGTCACCACTCTGCAAGAGAAAGTCGTCATGCAGGTATCCCTTCTGCAAACGTTTGTATGAATTGCCACAAGGGTATTAAGGAAGGAAGCAAGACGGGGACTGAAGAGATCAGTAAGATTTATGCAGCAATCGGATTTGATCCAGAAACTGCTACCTACAAGGAAGATTATGTTGAAGAGCCTATCAAATGGGTGAAAGTTCATAACCTGCCTGATCACGTTTTCTTTTCTCACTCGCAACACGTTGAAGTGGGTGGTTTGGATTGTCGTAACTGCCACGGACCTGTAGAGACTTTTATCTCGGGCCGTATTTCTCCTGTTGAGGAGACCAACGCACAGAGTATTCCTGGACTCATAGAGCTAAGCAAGCCAACCCTTACAATGGGATGGTGTATCGAATGCCATAACAAGGCAGAGATAGATCTACAGAGCAGCGATTATTATATTGAAATGCATGACCGTATGAAGTCTAATGAGCGAGGGCAAGAAGAATTGCGCTCGATACTGGACGACGGAAAAGCTACAGTTAAGGAATTAGGTGGCTGGGAATGCGCCAAATGTCACTACTAATAAACCGATTGTTACCCGATGGGAAAAACATCAATTAAGTACTGGACAGGTATCGATGAGCTCGAGAACACTCCTGAATTTCAGAAGTCTCAACAGAACGAGTTCGTCCAGGATCAATCGATCGATGAGTTTCTAGGCGATGATCGCCTAGAAGAAACTAACACAGGAAGAAGAGATTTTCTCAAGTTCTTGGGTTTTAGCTTGACTGCGGCTACGCTTGCAGCTTGTGAAACTCCAGTTGTGAAGTCTATTCCTTATGTTATCAAGCCGGAGGATATCACTCCAGGTGTTGCCAATTGGTATGCATCGACCTATTATGATGGTCAAGACTATGGTAATATTCTTGTGAAGGCTCGTGAAGGTCGTCCGATTTTTATAAAAGGAAACAAAGAGTTTGGGATGTCTGGTGGAGCGATCAATTCGCGCATCAACACTTCAGTGCTCAACTTGTATAACTCAGCACGATTGAACGGCCCTAGAACGGCAGGAAAGTCAACTGATTGGGCAAGTTTGGATGCTTCGGTTAAGAAAGAACTGGAAGCAGCTAGAGGTAAGGTGGCGATTATTGCTCCTACTGTGGCGAGTCCAACTACCATGAAGGCGATCAACGAGTTCAATGAAGCCTTGGGTGGTAAGCTGGTTCAATACGATTCAGTGTCTTACTCAGCAGTTCGTGATGCACACAATACAACGCACGGCAAGTCGGCTATTCCATCTTACGATTTCTCTAAAGCCAAGACTATAGTTTCTGTAGCCTGTGACTTCTTAGGAACGTGGATGTGCTCGAATCTGTTTACTGCACAGTATGCACAGACGAGAAGGCCAGAAGGCGCTTGGATGTCGAAGCACTTCCAGTTTGAGGCGAACATGTCTATGACTGGTTCGAATGCTGATGTACGTGTTCCTGTAAAGGTTAGCCAAGAAGCCCTAGTAGTTGCCGCTCTTTATAATGAGGTGACTGGTGGTGGAGTTTCTGGATTGGATGAAAATGTTGCGGCAAAGGTTAAAGCCGCAGCTGCTGATTTGAAAGCCAATAAAGGAAATGGCTTGGTGGTTTGCGGAAGCAACGACGTGAATGTTCAGCGTGTTGTGAATGCGATCAATGAGGCCTTGAACAATTATGGCACAACTGTTAATGTTGATCACGCCATGAATCTGTACCAAGGTTCTGAAGAAGCAATGAAGAGTTTGTTGTCCGAAATGAAGTCAGGCGCTGTTAGTGCAGTCATCGTTTACGGTTCAAATCCAATGTATACATGGCCGGATAAGGCCGAAGTTGCTGAGGCATTTGCCAAAGTAACTACGTCTGTTAGTTTTAATCTGTTTAAGGATGAGACTAGCACTGCGTGCAAATATCTAGCGCCAGATCACCATTACTTAGAGTCGTGGAACGATCTTTCACCAGTGGATGGCAGAGTTGACTTGGTTCAGCCTACGATCACACCGTTATTCAACTCACGCTATGCTCAGGAGAGCTTGTTGAATTGGGCTGGGAATGATGCAGATTACTACACCTTCCTTAGAATGAATCACAATGCTTCGTTCACGGAAGCCAATATGCTTAAAGATAAAGCATGGTATACGGCTGTCCACAATGGAACAATGAAGCAAACTTCTGTCCATGCAGAAACTTTAGTTGAGGATAGTGAATATGCAGTTGCACAGGCTTCAGCATCTGTAAGTGATGCATTAGCTGCAATCAAGAGCTCGGCAAAAGGAGGAAAATGGGAGTTGGCTATGTACCAATCAATCGCCATAGGTGATGGTGCAAACGCAAGTAACCCATGGCTCCAAGAGCTACCGGATCCTATATCGAAAGTAACTTGGGACAACTATGTGGCTATGTCGCCGCTTGATTGTGCTGAGAATGGAATCAATACAACAATTGCACAACAAGATGCTGCTAGCCTTGTAAAGGTTACTGCAAACGGACATAGTGTTGTTCTTCCTGTTTTTCCAACACCTGGACAAAAGAGAGGAACTATCGGAATAGCCTTAGGTTATGGCCGTGGCGCTGGAGATGTTGAAATTGGCAAAGGTGCTTATGTTGTTGATGGAAGTGGTGAGTTTGTTATGACTGATGGTGCTAAGACTCCAATTGGAGCAAACGCAATGCCATTGACTACATGGTCTGGAAACAATGTGAATTACATCAATACTGATGTAGCGATTGAAGTTACAGGCGAAGAAATGAGCTTGGCTACTACCCAAATGCACAATACTGTAATGGGTCGTACTTCAGTTGTTCGTGAAACAACTCTTGATGCTTACCAAGCTGAGAAAGACGCAAAGAAAGGCGCTGCCTCATGGAATTTGATGCACTCTTTGGGAGTACATCACGATGTGAACGGGGATGGCGAAATAAATGCACAAGACCGAGAGTCTATTAAGAATTTCGACTTGTGGCATGAGCATCCAGTAGAGAATGTAGGTCACAGATGGGGAATGACCATCGACTTGAATTCTTGTATAGGTTGCAATAGCTGTGTTTCTGCTTGCCATATTGAGAACAATGTGCCTGTGGTAGGAAAGGATGAGGTTCTACGTCACCGTGATATGCACTGGCTGCGTATTGACAGGTTCTTCTCTTCTGAATTCGAAACTCTAGACGAGACGATGGAGGAGACTGGTAAAGGAGCTATTGGAGCATACGCTCACATGGAGCACCCAGCTGAGAATCCTCAAACAGTACATATGCCTATGATGTGTCAGCATTGCAACCATGCTCCTTGCGAGACTGTTTGTCCTGTTGCCGCAACAACACATAGCAATGAAGGTCTGAATCAAATGACCTACAACCGTTGCATTGGAACACGTTATTGTGCAAACAACTGCCCATATAAAGTGCGTCGATTCAACTGGTTCAACTACCCTGGTTACAAGAAATTTCAAACAGTGAATCCTGCACAGGACGAGTTGTCGAGAATGGTATTGAACCCCGATGTTGTTGTAAGATCACGTGGTGTAATGGAAAAATGCAGCATGTGTGTTCAGAGAATTCAGAAGGGTAAGCTTGACTCAAAGAAAGAAGGTGTGCCAGTTGCAGATGGAAAGATTGTTACAGCTTGTGCTGAAGCATGTCCTACTCATGCAATTACATTCGGAGACATCAACGATACAGGTTCTGCAATTCGAGGAATTTCAGAAAACAATCGAGCTTATCACGTGCTCGAGGAAGTTGGTGCACAGCCGAACATCTTCTATATGACGAAGGTGAGAAACAAACAGGATAACGAAGCTTAAAACGAGTTCACATGCACAAAGAAGCAGCGATCAGAGAGCCGCTCATTTTAGGGCACAAGACTTACAATGATATAACCAACGATATAGTTGGTCCCATTGAAGGTCCTGCACCCATGGGCTGGAAAATATTGATCAGCATTACCGGACTGATTAGCCTTTATGGTATTGGATGTATCCTGTACTTGATCGGCACTGGAATTGGTGTTTGGGGATTGAACAAGACCGTAGGTTGGGCTTGGGATATTACCAACTTCGTATGGTGGGTAGGAATCGGTCACGCCGGTACCTTGATCTCAGCTGTACTTCTCCTATTTCGTCAGAAATGGAGAATGGCAATTAACAGATCTGCCGAGGCGATGACCATCTTCGCTGTAATCATGGCAGCGATGTTCCCTGGGATCCACATGGGGCGGATTTGGGTTGGTTACTGGGTTTTCCCATTGCCGAACCAATTTGGTTCACTTTGGGTGAACTTTAACTCGCCACTTTTGTGGGATGTATTCGCGATATCAACGTATTTCTCTGTTTCGTTGGTGTTCTGGTACATTGGTTTAATTCCAGATTTTGCTACCATTCGTGACAGAATGATTAAGCCATTGCCAAAGAAGGTATACAGCATCCTTGCTTTTGGATGGTCTGGTCGAGCAAAAAACTGGACACGTTTTGAGGAGGTATCCTTGGTGCTTGCAGGAATTGCAACTCCACTTGTATTCTCGGTGCACTCAATTGTATCTATGGACTTTGCTACCTCGGTAATCCCTGGTTGGCACACAACCATCTTCCCGCCTTACTTTGTTTCGGGTGCGGTATTCTCAGGATTTGCGATGGTACTTACTTTGATGTTGATCATGCGTAAGACCATGAAGCTTGAGGCCTACGTTCACGTGAAGCACGTTGAGTACATGAATATTGTAATCATCGTTACTGGATCGATCGTTGGAGTAGCTTATCTCACTGAACTCTTCATGTCTTGGTATAGTGGTGTAGAGTACGAGTCATACGCTTTCATCAATCGTTTTTCAGGACCTTATTCTTGGGCATATTGGATTATGATGACGTGCAATGTGATTAGCCCACAATTGATGTGGTTTAAGAAATTGAGAAGAAGCTTGACGTTTACTTTCGTACTTACCATTTTCGTAAACATTGGAATGTGGTTTGAGCGTTATGTAATTATTGTGACTTCACTTCATCGTGATTACAACCCTTCTTCTTGGGGAGAGTTTCACGCGTCTTTTATTGATATCGGAGTCTTTGTTGGAACAATAGGAATCTTCTTGACCTTATTCTTGCTATTTGCTAGGTTCTTCCCAGTGTTGGCTTTGAACGAGTTGAAGACTATTTTGAAGAGCTCTGGAGAATCTTATAAATCAGAGTCAGAACACTAAGATTATGGCGGAAAAATTAATTCATGCGATGTACGACGATGAGCAAAAGCTCCTCGTTGCAGCCAAAGAGCTGGTGCATAAAGGTATTCGAGTTAAGGACGTTTTTTCTCCTTTTCCAATTCATGGTCTTGATCCAATTATTGGAGTAAAGAGAACGCGATTGGCAGTTGCTGCATTTATGTTTGCAACTGGAGGAACAACATTGGCTTTGCTCGGAATGTGGTATTTCATGATCCAAGACTGGCCAATGAATATTGGTGGAAAGCCTTCTTTCTCATTGATTGAGAATCTTCCGGCATTTGTGCCAATAACATTTGAGTTCTCGGTGTTCTGTGCAGCGCATGGTATGGCGATTACTTATATGATTAGAAATAAAACGCTTCCTGGAATGCATGCATGCAATCCAGATCCGCGCACCACCGATGATAAATTCGTTATTGAAATTGCCGCTTCTCAAAATCACGACCAAAGTGTTGAGGATCTTGAATCGGCTTTGAAAGAAACGGATTTGATGGAATTGAGCATTAAAGAACTTGTATAAGCTATTCTCATGAACAAGAGAAGAACAAATTTATTTATCGTAGCGGCGGCATCAATGATGTTGGCTTCCTGCACAGTGGATGAGAATAGTCCAGGTATAGAGTTTATGCCTGACATGTATCGTTCGCCAGCAGTTGAAGCATATGTTGACTATGGTATGGACCCGTACAATTTTTCTGATTCGCTTGCGGTAAGTCAGCGAAATCATCTTTCAGCGCGTAAACCTGTCGCTGGAACTATTCCGTACGGCTCGCAGGATAACCTGATGTACGCACTGCCTTATAGCTATCCGAATACAACGGAAGGTTATGAAGCTGCTGCAGTAAATCGATCACCTTTGATGCACACTCAAGAGAATGTGGACAAGGGAGAAGAGATTTATAGCCATATGTGTATTCACTGTCATGGCGAGAAAGGTGGTGGAGATGGTAAGATCTCAACCAATGGATTCATTCTAGGTATTCCTGCCTATGATGGGAAATTGGCTGAGCTTCCAGAAGGAAAAATGTATCACACATTGACATTCGGTAAAGGCCTCATGGGCTCTCATGCTAGTCAGCTTACCTCTAGGGAGCGCTGGGAAGTTGTTGAGTATGTGAAGGTTCTACAGAATGGCGGCAAGATGTTAGAGATTAGTGAGACTGTGACCCAAATGGAAGCAGTTGCCGAAGTAGTGGAAGAAGTTCTTCAAGAAGTTCATACTCCAGCTGCTCACTAAGAATAAAGACAAGATTAACGAACAATAATAACCAGGTGCAATGAATTTTGTAATTCCCGGAAAAGTAAAGACTTTAAGTTTCGTCCTAATGGCCATTGGGGTAATTGCCCTAGTATGGGGTTTCCTTCAAGGTGACGGCGAACACGGTGAACATCATCAAAGATGGTGGTCAAACATGCTTGTAAACGGATTCTACTTTGTAGCCGTTTCGCTTGGAGCATTGTTCTTTTATGCACTGCAGTATGCCGCTGAGGTAGGATGGAGTGCTCAATTCAAAAGAATTTTTGAGGCGATGTTCGCCTACCTTCCTATTGGATTGATCTTCGTTTTGCTATTGCTAGTAGCAGGTCGATTAGGTATGCACCACACGTGGCATTGGATGGATCAGTCTCTCTATGTTGAGGGTGATAATTATGATAAAATCATAGCCAACAAAGGAGCATACTTCTCAGATGTTTTCTTTTGGTCAAGAACGATTATCTACGTTGGACTATTTATCTGGTTCGCCAATTGGTTTAGAAAGAAGTCTCTTCTTGAGGATCAAGTGGGAGGAACAGAGCTTCACGTTATACAATACAAGCGTAGTGCTGTTTTCTTGGTGTGCTTTGCAGTTTTCTCTTCTACCCTTGCTTGGGATTGGTTGATGTCAATTGACACACACTGGTTTAGTACAATGTATGGCTGGTACGTATTCTCTGGAATGTGGGTCACTTGCATGATCTTCGCAACGATCCTTACTCTATGGTTGAGAAAGAGAGGCCACTTGCCACACATCAACGATTCTCACGTTCACGATTTAACAAAGTGGATGTTCGCGATTAGCATGCTCTGGGCTTACCTATGGTTTTGCCAGTTTATGTTGATTTGGTATTCAAATATTCCTGAGGAGGTTCAGTATTATACCACTCGTTTCTTTGACGGACATGGAGGCCTTAGTCCATACTTGTTCCCATTGGTGATGATGTTCATAACCAACTTTGCACTTCCGTTCTATATTTTGATCGCACGTGATGCAAAGAGAAACTCTAACCTCATTGTAGGAGTTGGATTCTTGATTTTCTGCGCTCACTTTGTAGACGTTTATCTGTTGGTGATTCCTGGAACCATTCACATGGAGCAATACCATGGTATCGAGTTTTGGGAGTGGGGTATGTTCGCCGGTTTCTTCGGACTCTTTTTGCTAGTAGTAATGAAGGCACTTTCGAAAGCGCCACTCGTTCCTGCCAAGCATCCGTTCCTTGACGAGAGTGAACATCACGAGATATAATAACAAGACTAAGGAAAGAACTAAAAGAATAGGCAAGCCATGATGAAGCTTCTAATTATACTGGTAGTGATTTTGGGAATAGTAGCACTATCCCAATTAGCCAAGGTGTATGAACATACACGTGAACTTCGTAAAACCAGAGAGGAAGATATTTCGTACGCAGACAATAGGATGAATGCTTTCCTTTGGATCTTATGGATGATCGTTTTCTTCGGTGCAAGTTTGTACTTGATGGTGAAGTACACAAATACCCTTCCTGAGTCAGCCTCAGAGCACGGGGTAGCACTCGACATGCTCATGAACGTGAACCTTTGGTTCGTGACTATCGTCTTCTTCTCTATGAATGGACTTCTTTTCTTCTTTTCAGCGAAGTACTACTACAGAAAGGACCGTGTTGCTAAGTTCTTTCCGCACGATAACCGTCTTGAGCTTATCTGGACAATTATTCCTTCTATTGTGCTCGCCTTCCTTATTATTTACGGGTTGAGAACGTGGAATGAAATGACAGGTAATGCTTCTGAAGCTGCAATTAAAGTTGAAGTTACATCGGAGCAATTTAAATGGTACGTTCGCTATCCAGGGCAAGACAATGTTCTTGGAGCTGTGAATGTCAATATGATCGATCCTGCGACACAAAACCTTCTTGGTATTATTACTGAAGAAAGTGTTCCTGCTAGATTGGAGACAGTTGATGGACGTATCGTAAAAGAAAAAGAGAAAATTGATTCAGCTAGTAAACTAGCGCTTCTTCCAGAATCTGCGGTTGAGGCTATTGAAGACAAGATCTTTCGTCTAGAAAGACTCAAGCAAAGAATTCTTGACATCAGGAACTATGAAGTTCGCGGTGTAAATGCGTGGGCAGCTGGCGCGGATGATATCATTGCTAGTCCTGCTGAGTTGCACCTTCCTGTTGGTGTTGAAGTTGAATTGAATTTCAGATCGAAAGATGTTATTCACTCAGCTTACCTACCTCATTTCCGTGCACAGATGAACACGGTTCCTGGAATACCTACTCGATTTAAAATGACTCCAACGATCACTACAGCAGAAATGCGTGAGAAGTTGGATGATCCCGATTTCGATTATCTATTGCTTTGCAATAAGATTTGTGGTGTTAGTCACTACAACATGAAGATCCCGGTCATTGTTGAGTCTCAAGCAGAATATGAAGCTTGGTTGGCTACACAACCTACTTTTGTAGCGAGTGAAGATCCGGCTGTCGAAGACGAAGCCACTGATGAGGCAAACGAGGAAGTAGTAGCGGAAAATGTAACCGCGGAAGTAATTACCAACGAGGATTAATATCCCTATTAAAATCCATTAAAAATGGCAGATCACGGACATCACGAAGAAAGCTTCGTTTCGAAGTACATATTCAGTCAGGATCATAAAATGATTTCTAAGCAATTTCTCGTAACAGCAATTGTTATGGGTGTTGTTGCAGTTCTTTTATCGATGCTGTTTAGAATCCAATTGGGTTGGCCAAGTGAGCCAAATAGCTTTGTTCACTTCTTCCTAGGGGACAAATGGGCACCAGGTGGCATTATGTCAGGAGGAGCTTATCTAGCTCTTGTTACGATTCACGGAACCATCATGGTCTTCTTTGTTTTGACTGGAGGTCTATCAGGTACTTTTTCCAACCTGCTAATTCCATTGCAGATTGGTGCGCGTGACATGGCATCAGGGTTTCTCAATATGCTGTCGTATTGGTTCTTTTTTGTATCCTCTGTGATTATGCTTACTTCTCTCTTTGTAGAGAATGGAGCTGCTTCTGCCGGTTGGACTATCTATCCGCCTTTGAGCGCGTTGCCGCAAGCAATTGCTGGCTCTGGTTTGGGTATGACTCTATGGTTAGTGTCTATGGTGTTATTTGTAGCTTCTTCTCTACTAGGAGGTTTGAACTATGTTGTGACCATTATCAACTTGCGTACAAAGGGATTGACGATGACTCGTCTGCCTCTGACTATCTGGGCTTTTCTCATTACTGCTGTTTTAGGTGTATTGTCTTTCCCTGTTCTGGTTTCAGCCGTTGTCTTACTGATTATGGACAGAAGCTTCGGAACTGCGTTCTACCTTTCTGATATCTATATCGGTGGAGAGGCACTCGACGTAACAGGAGGCTCCCCAATATTATTCCAACACTTGTTCTGGTTCCTTGGTCACCCTGAGGTATATATCGTACTTCTACCTGCTTTGGGTATTAGCTCACAAGTCATCTCAACCAACTCTCGTAAGCCAATTTTTGGCTACCGCGCGATGATTGGTTCAATCATGGCTATTGGTTTCCTCTCTTTTATCGTTTGGGGGCACCACATGTTTGTGACTGGAATGAATCCTTTCTTAGGAGCCGTATTTGTATTTACAACTCTATTGATCGCTATTCCTTCTGCCGTCAAAGCCTTCAACTATATCACAACGCTTTGGCATGGTAACATTCGTCAGACTCCAGCAATGCTTTTTAGTATTGGTTTGGTTTCTACTTTTATTACTGGTGGTGTTACTGGAATTATCCTAGCAGATTCGGCCCTAGATGTTCAAGTGCATGATACGTACTTCGTTGTCGGTCACTTCCACATTGTAATGGGTATGTCCGCGATTTTTGGAATGTTTGCCGGTGTCTACCACTGGTTCCCAAAGATGTTCGGCCGTATGATGAATACCAAGATGGGGTTTGCCCACTTTTGGGTCACCATGGTTTGCGGTATGGGTGTGTTTTTTCCAATGCACTTTATCGGATTGAATGGATCACCTCGTCGTTACTATGCTTATAGTGAATTCGAATACCTCAATGCGACTATTGACTTGAACGTTGTAATTTCTGTTTTTGCCATCGTCGGTGGTATAGCACAAATCATCTTCTTGTTCAATTTCTTCTATAGCGTTTTCCGCGGTCAAAGAGCTGTTCAGAATCCTTGGAAGTCAAATACATTGGAATGGACTACACCTGTAGAGCATGTTCACGGAAACTGGCCTGGAGCTCTTCCTGTTGTCCACCGTTGGCCATATGACTATAGCAATCCAGCTCATGAGGAAGATTTTGTTCCTCAAACTGTGCCTTTGTTGCCTGGCGAAGAAGAGCACTAGCAATACAAAACTTGAAAAAGGGCTGTTACAATTTATTTGTGACAGCCCTTTTTCATTTTAGAAAGAGTTAAAGGAAGTGTTTAGAGCAAGTTATAAGTGAGTTTTGCCGACTAGGAAAAGAATTTTATTAACATGAGATCTAAACTTGCTCTTCCTCTAAACACTTTCGCCTACTCTCCTTTTTGGTCTTGCTATTCCTCTATTTCTATCGGCCATCTGAGGTCCTAGAAACACAAGTATTAAAACATCTCTTTTGCAGTCGATAGATATTTGGCTCAAACGTTTGCCATCTCAACAATCAACGTCTTATAATTTTGCAGGCCACTCAATGAAGCACGAATGTTTGGTGTTTACTTTGCACTTGTGAATTGGAAAGTCTGCATACGAATCTATCTCGCCCTAGCATTTGCCTTGTGCGCAATAAATATGCATGGGCAAACGATCAGCCTCATGGATTCCATCGCTACTGCTTTTCAGCAACAACCTAAGATCCAGTTTAAGTTGGATTCGCGAAATTCATTTATCACAGGAAATAATGCTTCTGTCATGGGAGTGAAATTTGGGATTGAATTTGGCAAGACGGTGGCCATTGGGGTTGGTTACAATTGGCTTTACACCACAATGAGAACTGAAATTGTCGACGGTATTGAAAATACGCCTATTGAGGCCGATATTGTTTTCAGATACATTGCTCCCTACTTTGTCTATTCATTTTACCAGAAGAATAAATGGGATATGTCTATACCGATACAGTTTGGTGTCGGTATGTCGCGACTTCAATATACAAACCCATTTGGAGCCAAAGTGAAGCGAGACCAAGGGGTGATCGTTTTGTATGAGCCTGCCATGATTCTTGAGTATTTGGCACTCCCTTTTATTGGTGTTGGCGGAGGTGTTGGCTACCGACTTATGCTTAAAAATAACAAAGGAATTGACGAAAGATTTACGGCACCTACTTATAAATTGGTTTTCAGTTTAAAACTAGGTGCGCTTTACAACCAACTTCGTGCGCGTGGCTCGCTTCGATAGTTTATTTTTGAACTGATGTCAGATTTTGATTTTAAAGAAGAGGCCTCCCAAGCTTCTGATAAGGATATTGAAAAAGTACTCAGACCTAAACAGTTTGAAGACTTCACAGGTCAGCAAAGTGTGTTGGATAATCTCAAGATCTTTGTGCAAGCAGCAAAGCAACGCGAAGAGTCCTTGGATCACGTTCTGTTGCATGGACCTCCGGGATTGGGAAAAACTACTTTAGCCAATATTATAGCGAATGAAATGGCTGTGGGTATTAAAATCACCTCTGGGCCTGTACTGGACAAACCTGGTGATTTAGCAGGTCTCCTTACCAACCTCGAAGAAAATGATGTCCTTTTTATCGATGAGATTCATAGATTGAGTCCGGTAATTGAGGAATACCTCTACAGCGCTATGGAGGACTACTGTATAGATCTAGTTATCGATTCAGGACCCGCAGCTAGATCTGTCCAAATCGCGCTTAATCCTTTTACCTTAATAGGCGCAACAACCCGATCAGGATTGCTCACGGCGCCTTTGAGAGCCCGTTTTGGGATCAATAGTCGATTGAACTATTACGATGCAAAAACGCTCACAACGATCGTTGAACGTAGCTCGGAGATTCTTGAAATTGAAATTGATGAAACTGCTGCCTACGAAATAGCAAGAAGAAGTAGAGGAACTCCTCGTATTGCCAATTCGCTTTTAAGAAGAGTTCGCGACTTCGCGCAAATAAAGGGAGATGGTAAAATCGATATGGCCATAACCAAGTCAAGTCTCGAGGCACTCAATGTGGATGAGCACGGATTGGATGAAATGGACAATCGTATACTCAATACTGTGATCGATAAGTTTAAAGGAGGTCCAGTCGGTCTATCGACAATAGCGACGGCTGTCGGTGAACAGGCAGATACCTTGGAAGAAGTATACGAGCCTTTCCTAATTCAAGAAGGGTTTTTAGTGAGAACTCCTCGGGGCCGACAGGTCACTGAGCTCGCTTATACCCATTTGGGAAAGACTAGACAACCCGATCAATCGAGCATGTTTTAATCATTGGCTTCGATCATGACACCCGACCTTGCAGCACGTTCGCAAAAGATTAAGTCCATGGCCTCTGCCTTGGGCTTTACTTCATGCGGTATTTCTCACGCAGAGTTCCTTGAAGAAGAAGCGCCTAGATTATCGGCATGGCTGAAGAAGGAAGGGCACGGAAAGATGTCATATATGGAGAATCACTTCGACATGCGTCTAGATCCAAGAATTCTGGTTCCAGGAGCAAAGAGCGTAGTATCTCTGCTTTTCAATTACCACAACCCGATTAAGTCCACTGATCCAGAAGCTCCGAAGATTTCGTCTTACGCCTTGGGGGAAGACTATCATTATGTTGTCAAGGACAAGCTAAAAGAGCTCATGAAGATGATTCATGCGGATATCGGAGAAGTCGATGGTCGAGTCTTTGTTGATTCTGCGCCAGTGCTTGATAAGGCCTGGGCGGCCAAATCTGGCTTAGGATGGATTGGTAAACATTCCAACCTGATCACTAAAGGACAGGGTTCCTATTTCTTCATCGCCGAGCTAATCATAGACTTGGAGCTTATAGCCGATAATCCAATCAATGATTATTGCGGTACATGCACCAAATGTATTGATGCTTGTCCAACGGACGCCATTGTAGCTCCCTATGAAGTGGATGGGAGCAAGTGTATTAGCTATTTCACGATCGAACTCAAAGACGCACTGCTTCCAAAGGAAAGGTCAGGTCAATTCGAAAACTGGATGTTTGGTTGCGATATATGCCAAGAGGTATGCCCTTGGAATCGATTCTCGCTAAAACACACGGAACCAAAATTCGAGCCAAAGCCAGAACTGATGAATATGACGAAAAACGAATGGATTGAGTTGACTCAAGAAACATTTGCTGAAATATTTCGAAAATCGCCAGTGAAACGCACGGGGTACGCCGGTCTAAAACGCAATATCAACCACTTATTTGATTAAGCTGGTACGGCGTTGAAGGAAACTAAGATGATGTCGCTATACTTATATCCAAATTGTTTAATACACCACTCTTTCAATTGAGTGAGTTCCTCCTTCTTTACCCAACGTATGGATTTTTGAAGTTCTTTATTAAACAGGATTTTATCGAAGCTGACTTTTATTAAAACTTTCTTGCAAAATTCAAGCATTTCCCACGGGTTTAAGGTGAAATCTGTTTTCTAAATGTAATGACTTATCTCCAGTAGATCGTGATTTCCAGACTTCAGTTGTTAACAATCATTCATTGAATAGCACCCTGTAACAACGCGATCCATTGCACTAACGGAGAATTCCTTTATATATTGTGAATATCGGGATTCGAAAGCTGTATTCCGCGGTAAGACTGATGGGATTAGCATATTTTGGCAACTGGGAGGAGCGTATTTCAGCCATAGCCAAGTGAATTTACTCCTTCTTTTTCAACCGGTATTTCTTGTACATCTTGGCGGCTATTGCCAAGGCCATGCCTACTCCCAGAATGCCAATAGTTCCCCAAATCCAGCTTATAGTGTTTCGCTTCACAATCAGGAAAACAACGGCAATAAGTATTATGGTAGGCACTTCATTGAGTAAGCGGAATGTCATGGATTTAAATGGAATGACATCATTCTTCAATTGGCGAATGACGTATTCACCATAAACTTGGTAGATATATAGGATAGCAACGAAGGTGAGTTTGAGCTGCATAAAACTTTCGCTCAAATATCCTGGCATTTCAATAAGTAAGAGCGTCCCAAAGAACAAGGTTAAAATTGCAGACGGCCATGTGATGATATACCACAGCCTTTTCTCCATGAGCTTGTACTGCTTCGTTAGGATTGAGCGCTCAGGCTCATCTTTTGATTGAGCTTCAGCGTGATACACAAAAAGGCGGAAGATGTAGAAAAGTCCGGCAAACCATGTGACCACAAAGATGATGTGCAAGGATTTAAGAATTCCAATGTCCATACTGCGAAATTACATCCACTCACTGGAAATAGACCGTATCTTTGCACAAATTTTTAAGCCATGATCCAAAAGGTAGATGCCAAAGATACCCAGGCGATAAGTTCATACATCGTTTTACCTGAAAATACCAATACCTTGGGCAACCTCATGGGAGGCCAACTGTTGAATTGGATGGATATTACATCGGCCATATCAGCACATCGCCATTGCCGTCGAGTAGTTGTGACCGCTGCGGTGAACAATGTTTCATTCCAGCATCCTATCAAACTCGGTGATATTGTGACCATCTTGGCAAAGGTTTCTCGCTCTTTCAATTCGAGCATGGAGGTCTATCTTGAAGTTTTTGTAGAGGATCATATTTCAGGAGCCAAAACCC
The DNA here is from genome assembly GCA_047615865.1 of Gammaproteobacteria bacterium. Taxonomy (GTDB): domain Bacteria; phylum Bacteroidota; class Bacteroidia; order Flavobacteriales_D; family Sanyastnellaceae; genus JADFAK01. The sequence goes on along the minus strand of JBLHIB010000020.1, from coordinate 12,075 downwards.
GATGCAATGAAGCTATGTATACTTTCGTAGCTGTTGATCAATTGGGAAATCCAATCAATGTGCCTGAACTTATCCCAGGTAATGATGAAGAAATAAAGCGGTATGATGGTGCCTTGCGCCGAAGACAATTGAGGTTGATTTTGGCTGGAAAATTAAAGCCAAGTGAAGCTACAGAGCTCAAAGCACTTTTTGAGCCACACTAAATAAATCCTGCGCTGCCCGGACAATGCCCTGAGCTGAGTTGTGCGTAATGCAACGATCCTTCTCGCCGTACTTGCACCTATTGCCAAGTTTGGAACAAGGACGCTTTGTAAGATCTTTCGGTTCGATTATGATCGATTTAGGGTGCGGACGATAAGGCCCCATGCCCAATTCTGGGACTGTACATCCCCATACCGAGACGATGCATTTGCCAAAGGCTGAAGCGATATGCATCATACCCGTGTCCCCCGCGATTACTACCTGAGCCTGCCTGATCAAACTCGCCGATTCTAGAACCGAATACTTGCCACACGCATTGTAAACTTGAGAGCGATTGACCGACAATTGATCGGCCAATTCAAGGTCTTGAGGGCCACCAATCAGAACTACCGGGAGGTCTATATTGCCAAGAACTTCCGTCAGTTGTTCCTTGGACATGCGCTTGCCAACATGAGCAGCTCCTATCGCCAAAGCAACGTATCCGGTATGTAAGAACTCGGGTGTGCTCTTTAAATCCACCTCAGAATCTTCAGGAATGAAAAAATCCAGTCCCTTCGCATCGTCTTCAGTGCCGAAACCACGAATAGTATCAAGGTAACGGTCAACAATGTGCGTTTTAGGCATGCGATCAATGCCAAAGTTGACGAACCACCACTTTTTGAAATTCAATTTGTCCAAGGTAAAAGACAGTCCGCGCAAATCCCGCTTCACCATAGCCGACCGCACATTCTTGTGCAAGTCAATGATGTAGTCAAAATCCAACTCACGCAATTCTTCGATTACCTCAGCAGTCGCTTTTTCAATCGTGTGAACTTTGGTGATGTGTGGATTGGAGGTAAGTAAGGAGGCAAAAGACTTCTTAGTCAAATAATGCACTTCAATATCTCCTTCCAACTGCAGTTTAAGTCGGCGCACAACAGGCGTCGTTAAAACAATGTCTCCAATGCTGCTAAAGCGGATGATAAGAATTCGAGTTGTTTGCACGGCGCAAAAATAGACGATTTGAGCAATGTTCAAGTGATGAATTTTGATTCTGTAAGCCTGGAGTCTTTAAAGGGAAAAGATTACCGTCTATCTGAAGGGTTGATGCGGAATGCAAGTCTTATTTTTGCGGCATGATTTTGACCGATACACATAGTCACTTGTATTCTGACCAGTTTGATGCCGACTTTTCAGAAGTCCTTGCTCGCTGCGAAGAAATGAGTGTAAAGAGAATATTCCTTCCCAATATCGACATGGCGTCTGTGCCTTTGATGCACAAACTTCAAAATGATCGTCCCGAGATGTTCTTCCCAATGATGGGACTTCATCCATGTTCGGTCGAAGAGAGCTATGACGAAGTCCTCAACGAAATGGAGAAGATGCTTCGGGATGGTGATTATTGTGCTGTGGGTGAAATCGGAATTGATTTGCATTGGGATAAAACGACATTGGCCATTCAGCAAGCTGCCTTCCGACGTCAAGTGGGATGGGCAAAAGAAATGCGTCTACCAATTATTATCCATGCACGAGAATCTTTTGATGAGTTGTTTGAACTCCTAGATGAATTGAATGACGATTCACTTACCGGTATCTTTCATTGCTTCACAGGAACAATGGAGCAGGCGCAACGTGTTATTGATTACGGTGGTTTTATGTTGGGTATTGGCGGAGTTGTTACTTTTAAGAACAGTGGTTTGGATAAAGTAGTAGCTCAATTGCCTTTGGAGTACTTGGTTCTAGAGACCGATTCACCATATTTGGCTCCACAACCGCATCGAGGCAAGCGAAATGAATCATCTTATTTGCTATTGGTAGCTCAAAAAGTGGCCGATATGCATGAGATTAGCCTTGAAAAGGTGGCTGAGATCACAACGGCGAACAGCCGAAAAGTTTTTAATTGCTAGTTAGAACTGTGAATTATTCGCCACATTTATTGAGATAGATGTGTGAATAATACTAGGTTAGTCGTCAGTAAGATACAATGCATGAGTAAGCAGACTTCCATACTTATAATATACACAGGCGGAACCATCGGTATGGTTGCCGACGAGAAAACGGGTTCTTACCATCCGTTTGACATGGACGTGCTGTTTAGCCACGTCCCTGAGCTTAGTCGGTTGAAACTAAATTTAGAAACAGTTTCTTTCGAAGAGCCTATTGATTCGTCGGACTTCGATGTTTCGACATGGATAAAATTGGCTACCATTATTGAAGATGCGTACAATGATCACGATGGATTTGTGGTTCTCAATGGAACGGACACCATGGCTTACACAGCGTCGGCGATGAGTTTTATGTTGGAGAATCTGGCTAAGCCGGTGATCATTACAGGATCTCAATTGCCTATGGGAGTCCTTCGAACAGATGGAAAGGAGAATTTGATAAGTGCCATAGAAATAGCAGCAGCAAGGAAAGAGGGAAAGCCTCGTGTGCAGGAAGTCGCCATCTATTTTGGTTCCAAACTGCTTCGCGGCAACCGAGCGCAGAAGTTTAATACTGAGGGATTTGAAGCTTTTGATAGTTTCAATTATCCACCCCTTGCCGATGTGGGCATTCATATCATTTATCATGACCTTAGAATGCTGCGACAAGCGCAAATGGAGTTTGCTATATCCACGGCCATGGACGATAATGTGGGGGTCTTGAGGTTGTTTCCGGGAATGAAGAAAAACATTTTTGAACAAATATTGAACACTCCTGACTTAAAAGGATTGGTGCTTGAAACTTTTGGATCGGGCAACGCGACAAGCGCAAATTGGTTTGTAGAAGCTTTGAAAAAGGCGACTGATAATGGCTTGATAGTGGTAAATGTAACGCAGTGCGGTAGAGGGTTTGTGGAGCAAGGAAAATACTTAACCAGTAGAGGATTAATAAGTTGTGGAGTTATAAGTGCGGCAGACATGACGGTGGAAGCGGCTATAACCAAGATGATGAAATTGTTAGGATTAGGTTATCGAGGAAGTGAGTTTGAAATGGAATTTACCCGTTCCTCTAGGGGCGAACTCACCTCGTATTCGACTTTGTCTTAGAAGTGAAGTAAATGATGCGCTTTTAGGGACCATAGTCTAAAAGTATTTTTCGTATTTTGCCCCTCAATTTCGGATATACGTCTCACTAGAATTGTGAAATTCGGAGAGGTGGTCGAGTGGCTTAAGGCGCTCGCTTGGAAAGCGAGTTTCCTCGAAAGGGGAACCCGGGTTCGAATCCCGGTCTCTCCGCAAAGAGAAATTGGAAAGTGAATAGTATTATTGCAGAATAAAGTTTTTAAAATAGAATTACCAGTTATTTAACCCTTACAGGTATTTAAACCATTTAAGAGTCATGAAAAAATTAATTGCTCTCATTGCCATTCTAGGTATGACCGGCATCGGAATGCTGACTTCAACTGAGGCTTATGCCTTAAATGAAGGAACACAATCTAGTGTCGAAAACAACGATGGTGTGTCTGCTGACATCCAGCAATCACGATCTGAACTTTATGCCGCAGTGCAAGAAGATTCAGCAGAAGGAGGAAGTGTAGCCGCTGATGGCGAAGACGCTCAAGTTGAAAGTCTTAACATGTACATCAAGCGTTACTTCATTGAAGGTGGACCATTGTTCATGCTTATGGTATTGATCTGTTTGATCATTGGACTTGCTCTATGTGTAGAGCGTATTGTCTATTTGAACATGGCCTCTACGAACACACGTAAGTTGCTTGATCAAATTGATGAAGCGTTGAAGACTGGCGGAGTTGAAGCAGCTCAGGAAGTTTGCCGCAACACGCGTGGTCCAGTGGCCTCTATCTTTTACCAAGGTCTTGACCGTTCGGCTGGATCTATCGAAGATGTCGAGAAGTCAATTGAAAACTACGGTGGAGTTCAAATGGGACTTTTAGAGCGTGGATTATCATGGATTTCTTTGTTTATCGCGATTGCGCCGATGCTTGGTTTCCTTGGAACAGTAATCGGTATGATCTTGGCATTTGACAAGATTCAGACTGCTGGTACAATGGATGCAACAATCGTTGCTGGTGGTATTAAAGTAGCCTTGATTACAACGGTTTCGGGTCTTGTCGTAGCTATTATTCTTCAGATCTTTTACAACTATATCCTCTCTAAAATCGATGGAATTATCCTAGATATGGAAGAGGCTTCAATCGACTTGGTTGACATGTTGTATAAACGCCAGCTTAATGCGTAAGCAAAAGGCTATTTAAAGACTTAAGAATATGAAAGGATTAAAAATAGGACTAGATGTAGTCAAAGGTCTCGTCATTTTCCTTGGCGCGGTCTTCTCTATCATGATTGCGTCCAATTGGGATAGCAAGTATGCCGAGTCTGGATGGAAATATGTACTCGACAATGTGCCTGATGTAACGAATCCATTGAGCATGATGCTCGCGATCACTTGGATAGTATTGGCGATTTGTATAGTGGCGGCAATCGGTTTTGGAATCAAGGCAGTAGCTCAGGATCCAAAAAAGAATGTCAGAGCTTTGGGAGGAATTATCTTGGTCGTTGTGATCGGATTGGTTGCTTACTATGGTATAGGAGATACCTCATTGCCTGGTAATTTGAGTGTAGAAACTCCAAGTGATTCCATGTTGAAGACCATTTCCTCAGGATTGACAATGTTCTACGTGCTGGCTTTATTAGCAATTGTAGGACTGTTGTACATGGAAGTGAGTAAATTTTTTAAGTAGAACGCCATGCCGAGAAGAACATTAACTGAAATAAATGCTGGTTCGATGGCGGATATCGCCTTCCTGCTTCTCGTTTTCTTCCTAATGGTTACAACCATAAGCACAGAAAAGGGAATTCTACGCCAGCTTCCACCTCCCTTGCCTGATGATCCAGATATTCCGGACGTTCGTCAAAGGAATGTGTTTGAGGTTCTTGTGAACGCCAACAATAACCTCCTTGTAGAAGGAGATTATATGAAGGTGAAAAACCTCAAAGATGCTGCTATAGAGTTCCTCGTTGCTGATGGAGTTTTTACAGATCTAATTGAAAACGAGAACCTTCCTCTTAGGGAATGGGTGCGTGAAGCAGATGTGCAAGCTCAAATTGATCAACTTGAAATATTGCTTGCTACGGCGCCTAGCGAAGACAAGAAGAAGCCTATTAGGAAAGCTATTGTGGATTGGGGAAAGAAAATGGGTGCTATTGAGTTCTTTGGAGAATTCAAACAGCTCCCTGGATCAGCTTTGATCTCAATGCAAAACGACAACAACACCAATTATGACACCTATATTCAGGTCCAAAATGAGTTGGAGTCTGCTGTAAACCAGCTTCGAGACAACATCTGTTTGGATAACTTCGGAATCACTTACGCTGAATTGAGCAAGGCTTACGATCGTGTGAAAAATGATGAGAAAGCAAATGCCATTTTCAAGAAGCAGTTGTATGCTGTGCAAGCGGTATATCCTCAGCGTATTTCTGAGGCGGAGCCAAAGAACCTAGGTCAGTACTAATAAGGAAAGCAATATGTCAAAATTTACAAAAAAGAAAAAGAATAGGATGCAGGCGATTTCGACCGCATCTTTGCCTGATATCGTTTTCATGCTACTCTTCTTCTTTATGTTGGTTACCGTTCTCCGTTCGGATGATCCTCTTGTGGAGGTGAAGCCGCCAAGTGCATCGGAGTTGACAACCATCGAGCAGAAGAACCTCATTAAGTATATCAATGTTGGACCTCCCAGCGATAAAGGAGAGCGCGCCCGCCGTGGTGATGCTGCGGTCATTCAGTTGAATGACTCCTTCGCTACCGTTGAGGAAATCCAAGATTATGTGGAACTAGTGCGAGGAGAAATGAACGAAGCAGATCAAAAGAAAATGATCATGTCGCTCAAGGTTGATAAAGCAACGAAAATGGGAATTGTTTCTGCTATAAAACAGGAACTCAGACGAGCTTCAGCTCTTAAAATTCTTTACGCAACTTCATCAAGAAAAAGAACAGGATCAGATAGCTAATAGCTGTCATTCCTAACAAATATTATCCTGGCTCAGAAGGTGTTTAACCGAATTGAGTCAGGATTTTTTTTGCCAAATAATCTGAGAGTTTGGTGTAAGATTCTGAAGTCCATCCCGCTACATGCGGACTTAATATTACACGATCACTTGCTATTAGATATTGCATCGGAGCCGGCAAAGAAGCAAGATTCAAGCTTTCGAATGAGGCTGTTTCATATTCGTGAACATCCAGACAAACTCCCGCCAATTGGCCATTCTTTAATCCGTCAACTATCGCTTCAGTATCAACAACTTTGCCTCGAGAGGTATTGATCAAAATTGGTGTCGCTATGGCCATTGAGATAAAGGAGCCATTGACAAAAGCACGTGTTTCGTCTGTAAGAGGCAAGTGCAAGCTGATTGCATCACAAGTGCTCAGAATATCCTCAAGGGTGCTTTCCAATACAAGGTCATTTCCAAAGTCAGCTAGGTACTTGTCATAAGCAAGGATCTTACATCCAAACCCAGAAAGACATTTGGCGAATGCCGAACCAGTGTGCCCATATCCAATAATCCCGACAGACATAGAGTTCAATTCCCGACCGCGGTTCTCTTCTCTACGCCAAATACCCTTTCGCACTTCATTGTCACCACGATTTAGATTGTTCAGCAGACTTAAAAGCATTCCTGTGGCATGCTCGCCCACAGCTTGAGCATTTCCTTCAGGAGAATTGAATACGGTGACGTGGTGTTTTCCTGCCGTTGGCAAATCTATATTCTCCAAGCCTGATCCAGACCGAGCGATCCATTTCAAATTGCTAGCAGCTTCAAAGAAAGCGTCGTCTATTTTGGTCCGACTGCGAATTACAATTCCGTCAAAGGAAGAAACTTCAGCTAAGATTTGTGCGCGATTCCATTCATAACCGGAAACACATTCCATACCTGCAGCGCTCAGCTTTTGCTCGAGGATTTCGTGGACTGTATCAATGAACAGCACTTTCATCAGTGTAAGAAAGCCAATGCCAAAAAGTCCGGATCAAAATGCTTGGTCACAAATTGAGCCACAGTAAAGTAGATTATCAGACCTACGATGTCATTGGCAGTTGTGATGAATGGACCTGTTGCAAGTGCGGGGTCGATTTTATACTTATCTAGGATCAGCGGGATAAAGGTGCCAAAAAGCGCGGCGAAGATTATCACGGCAATGAGTGCTATGCTCACGGTGAAGCAGAGAGAAGTTCCAAAGCCCAGAACGAAGCTGGCGCCCAATAGTATGATAGAGCATATCAATCCATTCAAAGCACCTACGCCAAACTCTTTAAGAAGCTTTGCACTCATCTTTTCATTTTTAAGCGATTGATTGGCCAAACCCTGAACCACGATAGCGGCAGATTGAACACCCACATTTCCACCCATGGCAGCAATAAGAGGGATAAATAAAGCCATCATCGGGTTTTCTGCGATATTGAATACGCCAATTACTTTTGCTCCTGCAAGTCCGCCAGCAAGCCCAATGAGCAGCCAAGGCAATCGAGCGCGTGTCAAGGTCCAAATATTATCCTTGGACTCGACGTCTTCAGCAATACCGGACGCGAGCTGGTAATCCTTTTCAGCCTCTTCCATGATGACGTCGACGACATCGTCAATCGTAATGCGACCAAGCAAAATTCCAGCGTCATTGACTACGGGAATAGTAACCAAGTCATATTTTTCCATCATCCTCACAACATCTTGTTCTTCAACATCAGGATTTACAGTTGCGAGTTTTTGGTCTTTTTCATAGATATCGCTGACAAGCGCACGTGTGGAAGATGCGTTGAACAATAATTTGCGTAAGCTTAACCGTCCCAGCAATAAGTCTTGGTTGTCCACAACATATATCGTGTATACATTGTCTACATCCACAGCTTGTTTGCGCAGTTCACGAATGCAATTGGAGATGGTCCAATTAAGATTGACCTTCATCAACTCCTTGGCCATAAGTGAACCTGCAGTTCCTTCCTCGTAGTTCAGGAGGTCGATAATATCACTGGCTTGTTCCTGGTCCTCGAGAAGGGCAATTACCTCTTCCCTCTTTTCCGTGGGCAGCTCCGCGATCATGTCTGCCGCGTCATCGGAGTCGATTCGGTCGATCACGTCCTCGGCAATTTCCTTGGATGTAAGCGACTTCATCAAATGCTCTCGCAAGTCTTCCTCCAGATCCACGAGTACATCTGCCGCGATCTCCTTGTCGATTAAACGGAATACGTATGTCGTCGTACTTGAGTGCAAGTCATCCAATAATTCGGCAATATCTGCCGGGTGCAGCTCTTTTAGAACCGCAATGACATCGTTGTCGTGTCCGTTTTCAACGTCCGACTCGATTTTTTGGATGAGTTGTTTTGTAATCTCGAAAGACATGGTGTTCTAAATTGGAGAACAGAGCAAAAGTAATCAATTCGAAACGGCATTTCGCGAATTGTCAGATTGTCCTTTTTATAGGACTATTCCTGTTTTCTCTTGGCTTTAGCCAGTGCTCGTTTCTCCTTATAATATGCCTTGTTGGCCACATAGATCGTCTTCGTTACTTCGGCGAATATGATGCTTCCGTCGGCATTTGTGAGCGCAGTGATTTTTGGGAATTCGGTCTCTTGATTTTGGGCGATCAGGGTTTTGATGTTTTCTAGTTCGCTGTCGCTATATGTGAATTCGGCAAATAGATTCTCCTTAGCCGGACGCTTGAAAGCTATTTCTGCCGACTTGTCCCAGACCACATATTCCTTCCCCAAAATATTGATGAGTTGAACCATCGGTATCGGGTCAACAGCTGAAAACATGCTGCCCCCGAATATGGAGTTCATGTAATTTCTGTTTTTGTAGCTGATTCGAAGCTTGATCTTCACTTTCCTAAGGTCGGGAGACACCTGAGTTATACGAGCGGTACTCCTTCGGTACATTGGACTTAAGTTAAATCCATGTTTGAACAAGATGTGAGGCTTGATAAACTTTGTCCCGAAATCAGTCAGTTTTGAATAGATCGACATAATGAGATCTTGTTTAGAGTGTCTTTCTCTTTGCCTCGAAGAAAGTGGTCAATATTTCTCGACATTCCTTCTCCATCACGCCACCTAATACTGTGGTTTTGGGGTGCACAACAGGAGGAATGTCCCCCGCTTTAAACAGACCGAAACCCCGCTTCAAATCATAAGCGCCAAATACAATCTTCCCAATACGAGTATTGTAAGCCGCGCCAGCACACATGATACAAGGCTCAAGTGTTACATACAAGGTGCATTTTTCCAAGTGCTTTCCACCAAGAAACTCCGATGCCGAGGTGTAGGCTTGCATCTCCGCATGGGCGGTGAAGTCGTTCAGTCGCTCAGTAAGATTGTAACCTCGAGCGATGATTTGTCCATTCATGACAACGACTGCACCCACGGGAACTTCATCGGCGTCAAAGGCCGTTTGCGCCTCTTTAAGCGCCATTTTCATGAAGAATTCGTCGTTGGGTGGTTCAAGCATACGCGCAAGATGTAGAATTTTTATAAACAGAGGCCCAGTAGATGGGGTCAAATTCTTCTAAATAATTTAACGATTGGTTCGCGGGTTGACATAATCAAGACTATTTGACTCACCTCGCATCGAATGCCAATATGTAAATTAGATGATTACCGTGCCCCGCAGAGATGGCATATTGGTAGAAACCAGAAAGGCAATGGCGTTCCCCATGCCTTTAGCCGCTGCGCTGACCGGTCAGCCGAACGTGTTTGGCATTCTGCATCCATGAATGAATGCAAAGATTTGTCAGACGCGGTTGATTATTTCCGAGTAAGATCCTGGATAAGCTTTGGAATGGAAGGAGTGTTTTCCCTTTCCATAATACGCCACAACGGCAAATGTGCAGCATCCGACAGGTTTATATCTTTTAAGTCGCCCTGAGCAACACGACGAAATCCGTGCTTTCCTTCCAAGCGCTGGGCGATATACTCTTGTTCGCCCTGACCTGGTGTAGCCACCACAATTGCCTTTCGTTCTAAATGCGCAAGATCCATTATAGTAGAATATCCCGATCTGCAAATAACGACCTCTGCTCCGGCCACCAGCGAACGAAACAATTCGTCTTTCACATGAGGAATAAGTTGAACATTGCCGTCGGTCTTTTTACTCAAATCTTTTCTGCCGCGAGCGATGATCGCCTTTCTCCCATCCCGCTTGAAGAGTTCGATGAGGTCATTTTCGAAGAATGTGCGTTGGTCTTCCGGTCCGCTTACTATCCCGAATAATTTCACATCGGTTTCGGGTGTGGGCGTCTGGGGCTCACCTTCGAAGCGGCTCAAAGGTCCTAAGTAAGAAACTCGCTCATCGTCGGAGTTGCTCAATTTGCCCGCAAGGGCCGAATTACCCGTATAATCAGGAACCCATATGTGATCAAAAGCCGCCAAATGTTTCTTGGATAGCATCTCTAGAATCCCGTTGGCCAATTTCGGACCGGCGACGTGAATCTGATGCGTGATTAAGACAGAGGGAACGCTAGAATGACGCATCCCATAACGGTTGTCTGAAATGATCGCTTGAACGTTGAAATTTGAAATATTGACGTCAAGCCATTTGCGCTCGCGCTTGATAGACTTAAGAATAGAGTTCAACTGAATGGCAATGTCTCGCGCCACATTTTTACCATAAACTACATCATATCCTTCCACCAGATGATACTCGAAATCGGGAAAATAACTGTTCAAAAACTCGAGTTGAGCTATGTTGCCAGCGATCACCGGCGTCGCTCCCGATTCAATAACACTTCGAATAATTGGGATCACCCGGGTGGTATGTCCTAGGCCCCAGTCCAAAGGAGCAATCAAGATACGTGGCTGATTTTTCACAGAGTAAAGAAATGTAATTTGATGTTAAGGTCAGGTTAAAATTGGAGAAAGCAAACAAAGCTCATGAACCTCAAGGAGTATTCCGTAATTTTGCAGGGTAATTCGCACACAATTATGCCTTGTGTGGTCATTGGATAACATGGGAAAGGATAAATTGAGAAAGTGGGACGAAATTGCCACGTATGATTTTGTACTTCAGCCGCCTACGGAAGTAGCGTTGAGTGGAGAATCGGATTTGGGTGGAACATGGAACAAGAATGTGTTCCGAAATGACAATCCAATCACGCTTGAATTGGGCTGTGGTAAAGGAGAATATACGGTCGGACTGGCGCGTATGTTTCCCAATCGAAATTTTCTGGGAATTGATATCAAAGGACATCGTTTCTGGCGTGGGGCAAAGACTTCAGTGGAAGAGAAGCTTAATAATGTGGCTTTCTTGCGGACACGAATAGAATTTGCAGGCACCTTTTTCAACGAAAGTGAAATTGACGAAATCTGGCTTACGTTTTCTGATCCGCAACCGAAGGATGAAAAGCACCGACTCACCGGTCCGAAGTTTATAGAGTTTTATAAAAAGTACCTGAAGCCCGGCGGAACGATACACATTAAGACCGACAATACAGGGCTTTACGAATGGTCGCTTGAGCAATTGCAGGAGCACAAGTACAACATTGAAGTTTTTACCGATGACGTATACGGAGACTTCGTGGCTGGACTCACTCCCGAATGGCAGGAAATTATGTCCATTCGCACGTATTACGAGAAGAAATTTGCCGATGAAGGCGAAAAAATAAAATACATTCGTTTCACCATATGACCGAGTATAGTCAGAAAACCACCAATTTCTTTGATGATGTCTACGAGGTAGTTCGCCTAATTCCACAAGGAAGAGTGAGCAGCTACGGAGCCATTGCCAAGTACATTGGAAGCGGTGGATCTGCACGAATGGTTGGGTGGGCGATGAATGCTTGTACTGGTAGAGATGATGTTCCGGCACACCGAGTGGTGAATAGGGCAGGGCTGCTTACCGGTAAAATGCACTTTGAAACTCCTTTCATCATGGCCGATCGATTGGAAGATGAAGGGGTGGAGCTGAAAGG
>JBLHIB010000019.1:0-41893 GCA_047615865.1 Gammaproteobacteria bacterium | reverse complement strand
GGTTGGGAAAGGGCTCTGAATAAATGTTTTGCAGAAGTGAATCTCTCCCATGACCATATTTGATGCGAAAAGCTGTGTCCAAGTGATCAGGGATTTTCTCCAGACAAAAGGCCGTGAGCAAGGCTTTCCCTAAATCGGCCCCACTGCCTTCATCACCGAGAACGTATCCGAGAGAAGGAATGTTTGAAACGATATGCTTGCCATTATAGGAGCAGGTGTTTGCTCCAGTACCTAAAATAACAGCAATGCCTTCATTCTTGCCGCAAATAGCACGAGCGGCACCCAACAAATCGTGTTCGACATGAACATGTGCAAATGAGTACACCTCGGACAGAACATTCTGCATCCGTGCAATCTGGATATCACCAGAGCATCCTGAACCGTAAAAGACTACCTCTTCTATTTCCTCGGCGGGAAACATTTGCAAGGGATCACTCTTCAATATCTCCACCATCTCCTTCTCATTGAGAAAGTATGGATTCAAACCATCGGTCTTCGCTTGGTGAATGGTATTGAATTCACCAATCAGTCGCCAGTCTGTCTTTGTCCCCCCGCTATCGGCAATTAATTTCATGCTAATTTTATATTTCCGTGATACACATGTTGCGCTGGTCCAGTGAGCCACACATCACAAAATCCTTCCCCCATACGTTTGAAGCCAACTTTTAAATCACCTCCAACGGCATGGACCTTAACCTCCCTCAAATGATCTTGAGACATGGCATACACAAGCGCTGCAGCAGTCACACCTGTTCCGCAAGCAAGAGTCTCTGCCTCTACCCCACGTTCGTATGTTCGCAGCGCAATCTCGCCATTTCTTGGCAGGACAAAATTAACATTGATACCTTTTTCTTTGTACTTGTCGTCATAACGAACGCTATGAGCCTCTTGAACTATCTTGATTTTATCCAAATCTTGGCAAAACTTGACAAAATGCGGCGATCCTGTTTGAACGACAAACCCGTCTTTGTACGGATCAATACTTTTGACATCAGACATTGAAATGCTCACATCTTTGCCTTGGCTTGAAGCCTGATGAAGTCCGTCAAACGCCAAAAAAGTGCATGTATCAGATACCAATTTCAAATCCATCGCCATGCGATATGCGCATCGTGATCCGTTCCCACAAAAGCTCTGTGAGCCATCAGGATTGTAGAAATTCACCGAATAATCGGCCAGGGCACAGGATTCAATCAAGATCAATCCATCTGAGCCAATGCCAAAATTACGATCACATAGAAGTTGGATCTGATCCACAGAAAGGTCGATGGAACCGTCCAAGTTATTGATGAGAATGAAGTCATTCCCAGCGCCGTGGTATTTAGAAAAATTTAATTCAAGCATAGTATAAAAGAAAGCCGTCCCGATAAAGATCGAGACGGCCAACTTAACCAAATTATTACTTAAATACTTAACTACTATATAACTAACTACTTATTATGTGCTCACCTTTGTTTGAACACTGGGTCAAATCTAGAATTACACGCCCCAAAGGATGTAAGATGTTGGCCTTGTGAAGTTGTAGGACTCCTCCTACAACGCCCTGTATCACAGTGACTTCAACAGATGCAGTCTGTTTTTGACTTATAAACAGACCTAAGTGAAAACTTAGGCAATGATCGTGCTCAATCGCCTCTATAATAATCCTTTAAAGAGGGATAAATAGGCCTAGATTATTCTAAAAACGCATACGCATTGCGTTCAAACTTCGTAACTTGCGGCACTCGTCAACCGTGCATTTCAGCAACATGGAAACCCTAGAAAGAACAGTGAATAAGAAAGAAAGCCATATTTCAGGAGATTTATTACTTCGCGCTTTTGAGCTCATGTCAACTGCCAAGAGCATGACAGAGCTATTCGAAGAAAATGCCAAGTTTACTTCTAAATATGTGCATGCTACGTCGCGTGGTCACGAAGCAATACAACTTGCTTTGGGTCTGCAATTGCGCCCGCAAGATTATTTGAGTGCATACTATAGAGATGATTCGATCTTGTTGGGGATCGGGCTTGAGCCCTACGAATTGATGCTTCAGCTCATGGCTAAGAAGGACGATCCCTTTTCGGGCGGTCGAACTTATTATAGTCATCCTAGTCTGAAGCGGGATGATATGCCTAAGATTCCTCATCAGAGTTCGGCGACAGGAATGCAAATGATTCCAACAACAGGAATTGCTATGGGCGTTCAATATCGAGAGATACACGAATTGGATCAATTTGAGAGCAAGGAAGATTATCCTGTAGTTGTTTGTTCTATTGGAGACTCCGCAATGACAGAAGGTGAGGTGTCTGAGGCTTTTCATATGGCCTCTCTGAAAAAATTCCCGATTATCTATTTGGTTCAAGACAACGAATGGGATATTTCGGCAAATGCAAAAGAAATTCACTTTGGTGATGCGATGGATTTTGCCAAAGCATTCCCAAATATAGAGGCACGTCAAGTTGAAGGAAACGACTTTATTGCCTGTTACAATCTATTGAATGAGGTCATCGATACGGTTCGCGAAGAGCGCCGACCATTTGTGATCCACGCAAAAGTGCCATTGTTGAACCACCACACATCAGGTGTGCGCATGGAATGGTACAGAGATGACCTTGAGGAAGCTAAAAAGCGCGATCCATATCCATTGTTCATCAAGCAATTGATCGAATTGGGATTTTCGCAAAAAGAACTTGATAAAGTAGCTGAAGGTGCGAAGGCGAAAGTTCTCGCCGATTACAACCGTGCCAAAGAGGCGGAAGATCCTGACCCAGAAGACTTAACTAATTTCAGTTTTGCTCCTACTCCAATTACCGAAGAAAAGGGAATACGTGAGCCAGCAGGCAAGGAGCCAACTGTAATGGTGGACAGCGCACTTTTTGCGATGCAAGAGATCATGGAAGCACACCCTGAAGCTTTGCTTTATGGTCAAGACGTAGGCGGTCGTTTGGGAGGTGTATTTCGAGAAGCCGCTACATTGGCTCAAAAATTTGGTGATAACCGTGTTTTCAATACACCGATACAAGAAGCTTTTATCATAGGCAGCACCGTTGGGATGGCTGCTACAGGATTGAAGCCAATAGTTGAAGTTCAGTTTGCCGATTATATTTGGCCTGGCCTCAACCAACTTTTTACTGAGCTCAGCAGAAGTTTCTATTTATCAAATGGCAAATGGCCAGCATCAGCTGTAATCCGCGTTCCTATTGGAGCTTATGGCAGCGGCGGACCATATCACTCATCGAGTATTGAATCTGTTTTGGCAAACATCAGAGGAATCAAAGTTGTCTACCCATCAACTGGTGCCGATCTAAAGGGATTGTTGAAGGCTGCATTTTACGATCCTAATCCTGTAGTCGTTCTCGAGCACAAGGGACTCTACTGGTCAAAAATTAAAGGAACAGAAGGAGCTAAGACCATTGAGCCTGACGAGCACTATGTCATTCCAATTGGAAAAGCCAGAACAGTGCTCGCGGCCACTGAAGAAGACTCCGTTGCTGTAATCACTTATGGCAGAGGTATTTACTGGACCATAGAGGCCGAGAAGCAATTCAAAGGTCAAGTAGAGATCGTCGACTTGCGCTCTCTTTCTCCTTATGATGAAGAAGCTGTCCTTGCTGCTGTTCGCAAATGCAACAAGTGCTTAATCGTTACAGAAGAAGCTGTTCAGAATAGCTTTGCTCAGGCACTTGCCGGGTTTGTTTCGGAAAACTGTTTTGAATCATTGGATGCTCCAGTTCGCGTAGCTGGATCTGTTAATGTCCCAGCGATTCCCCTAAATTCCATCCTTGAAAGCGCCATGTTGAACAATGCCGACAAAGTGGCATCAGCTTTGCATGGCTTGCTAAATTATTAATGAATAATCTATTCCCTATGTTCAAGAAGATATTATTACTGCCCCTTCTTATTCTATCATTGGTCACTTTCGGACAAGAGAGTTTTGAAGGAGAGATCGATTTTTCCATCAGATACTCAAATTTGCCTCAAGAAATGGCTGGTATGGAGTCTATGTTGCCAGTCGAGATGAATATGCACCTCAAAGGAGCAAAATCACGAACTGAGCAAAAATCGCCTATCACAGGTTCTCAAATTGTTATAGCCAACATGGAGACGAATTACATGGTCACCTTGATGGACATTTTAGGAAATAAGATAGCCATGGCTTCTCCTATGGATGACATGGAAGCAATGAAAGTTGAGGCGCAAAAGATCGACATTGAATACCTCAATGAAACTAAGACGATAGCAGGCTACAAATGCAAAAAAGCGCTTATTAAATCACCTGACTTGCCGACTCCAATTGTAGTTTATTACACGGATAAGTTTACTGGTGGAACTGAGCAATTTGGAACACTGAAAGGCTTCGCTCTAGAATATTCAGTGACTGCGGAAGGTGTTCAGATGAATTTTACGGCAACCCGAATAGAAGAAGGACCAGTTGATGACTCACTATTTATTGCTCCTGAAGAGTACAAGATTGTAACGCAAGAAGAGCTACAAAACATGTACGGAGGATGAGGTCAAGACGCACTCTTAACATATTGTTATTGGTCGTAGCCATTGTAGTTGCAGTGTTTATGTACAAACGTTACCGCATTGCTCCGAACATCACGGAAAGGAGCGTAGTATTCCAAACACCAAGCGGTTTGGACTCGTTGGACTCATTTCTAGATAAAAACGTGATGGTCGTATTTTATGCTGGATGGTGCGGGACTTGTCATAAAGAAATCCCTGAAATCGTAGCACAATATAAACTCCTAAAAGAACACAACATTGAGGTGATCGGTCTTACTGATGACACTCCTCAAATTGTAGAAAAATTCACAACGGCCTTCGATGTTCCTTTTCCCATGCACAAACTTGAAGGCAGTCTGCATGACATCGATATATACACTTTACCTACGCTGTTCGTTATGAACACTAAAGGAGAAATTGTATTTGAACATGTTGAATACATGGATTGGAAGAATCCAGAAGAAGTAAATAAAGTATTGAATTCTGTTAAATAACTCATGGCTCATTTTCATCCACTTCGCGTTACCGAGATACGCACAGAAACAGAACAGTCTGTTTCCATTTTACTAGACCCTCAAGGCAAAGGAGACGATTTCAAATTCATTCCTGGGCAATATTTGACTTTCAAAATAACCACAGACGGTGAAGAGCACAGACGCTCATATTCGATTTGTTCGGCTCCCACAGAAAACGAATTGCGTGTGGGCGTGAAGGCAGTTGAAGATGGTACGATTTCCGTGTTTTTAAATCAATCATTGCGTGTGGGTGATGAGATTCAGAGCATGGTTCCAATGGGCAATTTCCACCCCAATGAATCAGCGGACAGTAGACAAAAGCATTTTATCTTGTTTGCTGCAGGAAGTGGTATCACTCCAATTCTATCTATCATCAAGTGGGCCATGGCTCACCCTATGAAGCATAAAGCAACCCTGTTCTATGGCAATACAGGGCGTGATACCGTCATGTTTCATGATGAGCTAGCGCAAATGACTCAAGCGAATGAAGCATTGGATGTTATCCATATTTTCTCCGATCGTTCATCAGGCGCTCCTACTACTAGCGGAAGAATTGATTTTGCGAAGACTTGGGAATTGGTGAACGCCATGGTTCACGATAATCTAGCTAGAGAATACTTCGTTTGCGGACCATCAGGAATGATGAAATCGGTTCAAGAGAGTCTGGTCGACCTTAGTATTCCCAAAGAGGCCATTCACATGGAGCATTTTTCTGAGCCGGACGCTGAAGACCAAGCACCAATAATAAAAGTTGCTGAAGAGGTGCCATCGGATTGGAAAGGTGATGCTAAAATCATCGTCGAATTGGATGATGAAGAAGAGGAGTTCACTTTGGCATCAAGCGGAATCGTAATTCTTGACGCTGCGATAGATGCAAATATAGATGCCCCATATTCCTGCAAAGGAGGTGTGTGCACTACATGCAAAGCAAAGCTAAAAGAAGGAAAAGTCAATATGGATAGCAACTACGCACTCACTGATGGTGAAATCGCAGATGGCTATATCCTAACGTGCCAGTCACATCCTGCTTCCCCTACTGTTCGAATTTCTTACGACGATATTTAAGGAATACCAATGAACTTATGCGTCTGCACAGAGATCCGCCATTCCGGATGCTCTCTCACGTAGTTCAATATCAAAGGAGTGGTAAAATCTCTCTTGTCCCATTCAGGCTGCAGATAGCGCATGCATTTCGAATTTAATTTCGAAGCGTGTTCTTCTGCCCAAATCAAGTCATGCCGATTAAAAACCACAACTTTTAATTCATGCGCTAATTCATAGATAGGCTCTAAGGGTGCCTTGAACTTTTTCGGAGAAAAACAGATCCAATCCCAATCACCTGTCACTGGGTACGCTCCAGAAGTTTCAATGTGAGTTCTAATGCCAACACTTTGAAGCGCTTTTGTCAGTAGATCAAGGTTATACATCAAAGGCTCACCACCTGTGATCACGGCAATTTTTGCGCCCGAACCAACTACGGCTTCTACAATGTCTTCTACTGATGACTTGGGATGTGCAGTTGCGTCCCAACTTTCCTTGACATCGCACCATACGCAACCTACATCGCAACCTGCCAAACGCACGAAATATGCAGGACTGCCAGTAAAACTGCCTTCGCCTTGCACCGTATAAAATTGCTCCATTACAGGAAGCTGCTCGCCCATGGTTATTTATTTGATCTGCAAAAGTAAGAATTGTTGGATAGTAGCCGACAGAATGACTAGCATAGAAAAATGGTGGGTAAAAAAACCACACCGGTTTATTGTGAAAAACCCACAAGACATGGATGGAAATTCCGAGTTGGTCAGGGATCCAATGGGACCGTTTTTGCGATAAACCAGCAAGACTTTCGTCATGCCTTAAGGATTATCAAACTTTCCTCTTGAGTTGAGCAAGCTCAACTCAAGCTAAGGCCTGCCTTTACAGACTACGAGCGAGTTTCCAATATTAAAGATGTTAGTTTTTACAAGTGTCCACCGATGTGGTAAATGTGGTGTAATCAGTGAATGAATACCTAACTAAGGTACGCCATTGATTTGAGAATTCAACCGAAATTCTTTTCAGATCAAGTTTATATTCATGCATCATCTGATACTGAAGGACTAAGCTTTAGAAGAGTCTCCAACAAAGTAATTCTCTTTGTTATCAAACAGCACATTAAACGTCGTGAGACTTCCATACATCCTGGTAATATACTGCTGAAGATTCACTTTGTCCTCATCCGACAGCTTTGCGTGGCTGTTTATATTTTGCTCTAGCACTCGAATTCGATCTCGAACCATGACAATCTTGTGAAAGAAAGTCTCGACAGGAATCTCTTTTGGCTTCAAATCAGTGTTCGCAGGTTGCAAAATAAGTGTTCCTCCGTCCCATTTATCACCAAGTTCAATTGGGTCATAAGACTCATGGTATTGCTCAAACACTTTCTCAACTGCAGACACAACATCATCAAGTCCTATCGAATTATCAGTCTGCGCTCCTGCTTCGAGAAGCTCAAACCCATCATAAGACTTAGAGAGTTCTTTCTCTCCATGCTCTTGAAAATATACGCGGTAATTGGTCTCTGTAATTGCAAATATCACACCTTCTCCTAACGAAGGATGCTCTACAATTGACCCTATATTAATTGCCATTTATTTGTAATTGGTTAAATATTATTGTTGACATGCCGAATATGCTAATCATAAAGAGAGCATTGTAAGCTCCACGAAATATAAACTAGCACTGGGATGGTGAAAACCCACCCAATGCTCTATTCACAGGTACAATTCCTTGTTTGAATAGAGCTCTATATTATGTTTGATTTTTATCATTCATTGAATATCCGTATATTTGGTACACCTTGACTTTTAAACACTTGAGCGTGAACTACTCTAAAAAAATATCTTTCAAAAAAACTCTTGTTGGCATCATTTCGATGATAGCCCTTTTGTTTTTATGCCAATCTGGCAAAGCCCAATCCCCATTTAACGGTATTTCGGTTCAGGAAGTTACTATTCCTGCTCCTCTCGTGAGCGTTATTGATAACGCTTTGATTGGTCCCTCTGCCCCTCGTTGTTGGCGAGTATATGTATGCATGGATGACCCGAACTGGGAGCTTCAGGCGATATTTGGAGACAGCTTCTTCAATTGGGCGACCACAACTACGACCACCTTTTTTCAATCTCTTCCGAACTCGGGAGCGATTGCAAACGCTGTGAATTCGGCATTCTTCCCGTTTTTGCCAGAATCTGAATATGATTCATGGTTTACTATTGGAGAAGGAGCGAGCGGATCAGACCCATATAGTAGCAATACAACCACACTTTCGGGCGTCCCAAACCCATTCCCAGTATTTGAATCCGGATCAAGTTTTCTGGTGAACGATATTGTTGGAACAAGTGTTTTTGGCTTGTGGCTTCCTCCAAATAGCCAAGGTCAGGCAGATGTCAACAATCAATTGCTGATCGCTCAAATCACCACTGATGGTCTCTTTTCGATGATAATGAATTTTCAGTTTCGTCGATTGAATCCAGACGGGACAATTTTCGTTCCTGTAGAGACTTTGCAAGTGACAGGTATATTTGTAGATGGAACTCCTGGTGCTGAGCCAGACATATGTCCTTTGGTATTCCTTTCTGTTGAACTCTTGTCTTTTGAAGCAACTGCTGGCGACGATCATGTGAACCTAAACTGGGCTACTGCTTCAGAAACTAGCAATGCATATTTCACCATTGAAAAATCTATCGATCAAATCCATTACGAAGAGGTTTCCAGAATGGAAGGTGGCGGGACAACTCAGCTTTCAAATCATTACAGCTCCATAGACCCAAATCCTTATGAAGGAGTTAGTTATTATCGCTTGAAGCAAACAGACACAAATGGTGAGTTTGATTATTCAAATACGAAAGCCGTTGAATTTCACTCGAATGCGGATCTGGCGATCTATCCAAATCCAGCGCATGACTTGGTAACAATTGATAGTAAAGAGGGAATTATTGAATCCATCAGAATCACCAACACAAGTGGAAAGGTTGTTTCCAATTCGTATGCTGGAAGCACCCGTCAAATCGATTTGAAAACTCTAGACCTTAGTCCTGGTGTTTACTTTGTAGAGTTTACTTTATTAGGTGGAAAGATCGATCATCAGCGACTAGTGATTCGCTAGTCTACTGGAGTAGCCTCTAAATCAAAACTATCCGCACTGTCAATCTTTACGTTTACAAAGTCCCCTACGCGGAGGAAGTGTTCAGTAGAGATGAGCACCTCATTGTCAACCTCTGGAGAATCAAATTCTGATCGAGCGACATAGTAATCTCCTTCCACACGGTCAACCAAAACTTTTATCGTTTCGCCTACCAACTTCTGGTTGTGCTGATAACTGATTTCTTCTTGAACATCCATTATTGCCTGCGCACGTTCGGCTTTAACCTCAGCGGGCACATCATCTTCCAAAAGATAGGCATGTGTATCTTCCTCATGAGAATAATTGAATATTCCCAAGCGGTTGAACTTCTGATTGCTCACCCAGCTCTTCATCTCCTCAAAGTCTTCTTGCGTCTCCCCTGGAAATCCTGAAATGAGCGTAGTACGAATGCAGATACCAGGTACTTTTGCACGAATTTTTTCTAGAAGCTCATCAGTTTTTTCACGTGTGATACCCCTTCTCATAGACTTGAGCATCTTAGTTGTACCGTGTTGCAGAGGTATATCGAGGTAATTGCACACTTTCGGGTTCTCTCTGATTACGTCAAGAACATCTTCTGGAAATCCAGAAGGGTAAGCATAGTGCAAACGAATCCACTCTATACCCTCTACTTCAGAAAGAGCAGTGATCAAGGCAGCTAAACGTCGCTCCTTGTATATATCAAGCCCGTAGAACGTAAGATCTTGAGCAATGAGAATCAATTCTTTTGTTCCTTTGGCAGCCAAACTCTTAGTTTGAGCGACCAAATCCTCCATAGGAGTAGAAACATGCTTTCCTCTCATCAAGGGAATAGCGCAAAACGCACATGGGCGATCGCACCCTTCGGCTATCTTAAGGTAGGCATAATGAACAGGTGTAGTTAGCAATCGCTCACCAACCAATTCTTTTTTATAATCGGCTTTAAGCGTCTTAAGAAGTCGAGGAAGTTCTCTTGTGCCGTACCATGAATCTACTTCAGGAATTTCCTTTTTCAGATCGTCGGCGTAGCGTTCGCTCAAGCAACCAGTTACATAGACTTTTTCAACCTGTCCTTCACGCTTTGCTTCAGCATAGCGCAGTATAGTATTGACAGATTCCTCTTTGGCATTGTCAATGAAGCCGCATGTATTGATGATTACAATAGGAGCATCATCTTCAGTTGACTCATGAGTCACTTCATATTGATTGGCATTGAGTTGAGCCATCAACACCTCAGAATCATAAATATTCTTTGAACACCCAAGTGTAACTACGTTAATCTTCGGTCTTTTGAGTCCCTTCGTCTTCATTATGCCTTGAATAATGAGTCTACAAACTCATGTTTATTGAATACTTGAAGGTCATCTACACCCTCACCTACACCGATATATTTCACAGGAATCTGCAATTGATCGGAGATTCCAATCACTACTCCACCTTTAGCTGTGCCATCGATTTTGGTCAATGCCAAAGCTGTCACTTCAGTAGCTAACATAAATTGCTTGGCCTGTTCGACTGCATTTTGACCAGTTGATCCATCCAAAACAAGCAATACCTCATGCGGAGCATCAGGAACTACTTTTTGCATCACCCGTTTGATTTTGGTGAGCTCATTCATCAGGTTCACTTTATTGTGCAATCGACCTGCTGTGTCAATTATCACGACATCGGCATTTCTCGAATTCGCAGACTCCAATGCATCGAACGCAACTGAAGCTGGATCTGAGCCCATGCTTTGTTTGATCACAGGAACACCAACACGAGTTCCCCAAATATCTAGTTGTTCGATCGCTGCAGCTCTAAAAGTATCGGCTGCACCAAGAACTACCTGGTATCCTTTTGACTTGAACTGAGCTGAGAGTTTACCAATGGTTGTAGTTTTACCTACACCGTTGACGCCCACAACCATGATAACATGAGGCTTGTGGCCACCAGGCAGATTAAAGTCGACAGCTTCTCCCCCGTCTACTTTAGAAAGGAGTTTTGTTATTTCTTCGCGCAGGATACCATTGAGCTCATCGGTCCCAAGGTACTTATCGCGTGAAACACGTTCTTCTATTCTACCTATAATCTTCAAAGTAGTTTCTACACCCACATCAGAAGTGATGAGCACTTCTTCGAGATTATCGAGTACTTCTTCATCCACTTTGCTTTTTCCAGCAATGGCTTTGCTCAACTTACTGAACACACTAGTTTTGGTCTTTTCAAGACCTTTATCTAGTGTTTCCTTCTTCTCTTTGGAGAAAATCTTTTTGAAAAAACTCATGTTCGGAATTTAAAAACGGGCTCAAAGTAAAAAAGGCTTCTCTCCATAATCGGAAAAAAGCCTCAATTCTATTTTAAGATCGGTGTGAAATCAACCTTTCGCGAACCAATCTTTAACTTCGTCATTATGAACAATCTCCTCTTTGAGGCTGTAGGCACCTGTCTTAGCAGATTTAACCATCCTGATTACTTTAGAGTAATTCTTACCAGCGCCTGTCTGGAGTGATGCTACGGTCTTCTTAGCCATGGTCTACTTATTTAATTTCTTTATGAATTGTATACTTCTTCAATCGAGCATTGAACTTTTTTATTTCAAGTCTCTCTGGGGTGTTCTTGCGGTTTTTAGTTGTCACATAACGTGAAGTTCCGGGCTGACCCGATTCCTTGTGCTC
This sequence comes from Gammaproteobacteria bacterium, assembly GCA_047615865.1. Classification (GTDB taxonomy): domain Bacteria; phylum Bacteroidota; class Bacteroidia; order Flavobacteriales_D; family Sanyastnellaceae; genus JADFAK01. The sequence goes on along the minus strand of JBLHIB010000019.1, from coordinate 30,088 downwards.
TGTGCATTCTAATATTACCTGAACTCTATTACCTTTCTTCGCCATCGTCTGATTTTAAGGGGTGCAAAGTTATGTATTTTATAACATTTACCCTAATCAGACGCAAAAATATAATTTACTTCACAACTGAGCTATTTTTTTCTTGGATTAGTTTACCAATCATGCAAAATAAATTTGGAGGCGGGTCATTACTATGAACCGAAAACTGTTTATAATACCTCAGTACCATAGGCTTTCTAATGCTATAGTACTCGTAATTTTGGTTGATTGACTCACAGACATATTAACGTGGCAAAGACAAAGCGCAGTAAAAATTCATCAAAGGCTGAAGCCAGCTCCATTCCCAAGCCTAGGAGCAAGGCTAAGTCGGACGCTCCAAATGGAAAGAAATTCGCAGCCATGGTCGGTTTCGCGAAGGACGATCGTGTTCGGAAGATTTTTGGGATTTTTTTGGTCCTCTCTGCGGCATTCCTTGCCCTTTGTTTCCTATCCTATGTTTTTACGGGTGCGGCCGACCTAAGATTGATCCTCGCCGATTCTGAGGAATTGACTCTTGGCGAGCCCTTTCGAAATGCCATGGGCAAGGCTGGTGCGCACACTGCTTGGTTCTTTATGAATCAATACTTCGGAATCGCTGCCTTGCTTATTCCCTTTATTCTGGCACTCACGGGATTGAAGATCTGGTTTCGGAAAGAATTCCTGCCCCTTGCAAAGTCTTTTCGTTTGTCGATTTTTAGTTTATTCTTCCTTCCGCTTCTATTGGGATTCTTCACGCACCACAAGGTTGAAGGCTTTGATCAAACCTTGCAGATTACCTCGAATGAGAACTTAGTAGGCGGTTATGGTCACTTTGTCACGGAATGGTGTGTGTTTACGATTGGAAGATTGGGAACATTCCTTGCCATTCTATTCGTTTTGGGGGCAACAGTAATGTTCAACTTCGAAACGCCATTGGTTTGGTTGCAAGGCAAACTGTCATCCTTTTTCAAGAAGGAGAGCTACGATGAGGACGAAAGCACAATAGAAGACAAGACCAACAACCGCCCAAAGAATTCAGCATCACGTGTCGCGGGAGTTGAAGAAGAATACGTCGAGGAGAATAATTCCACTGATGACATCCTTGATGAACTTATCGGAAATAAGCAGGAGTTAGGTTTGGAGCCTTCGGCAAATGTCGCTGAGGACCTCGAGTTGGAGACAAATAGTTCGGAGGACACAATCGACGACTTGTTAAATGAAATTGCTGGAGACAGCAAAGAAGAGCCTGCAGAAGATGATGACTTCGAAGTAGTGATCCCACCCGTATCTCCTCCACCTCCCCCTATCGATGAAGAGCTCGATATTGAAATTGCGGAAGTTGAGAATGAAGCCGTTTTGTCTGAGGATGAAATTGACGAAAAGGTTCAAGAATTTGGTGAGTATGACCCCAAGTTAGATCTTGCTCGTTATGAGTTACCGAATATTGATCTGCTCGACGCACACGGAAGTGCCGAATTATCAATAGACAAGGCAGAGCTAGAGGCCAATAAGAACAGAATTGTTGAAACCCTCAACAACTACAAAATTGAAATCAGCAAGATCAAGGCGACTATTGGTCCCACTGTGACCTTGTATGAAATAGTGCCTGCACCTGGCGTCCGTATCTCGAAAATCAAGAATCTTGAGGATGACATAGCTTTGAGTCTTTCGGCATTAGGAATTCGAATCATAGCTCCTATTCCAGGAAGGGGTACAATAGGAATTGAGGTTCCGAACTCTAAGCCGAGCATCGTTTCTGTTCTTTCGTTGATTGCCTCTGACAAATTTCAAAACTCAAAATACGACCTCCCTATTGTTCTGGGAAAGACTGTTTCCAATGAGACTCTCATTGTTGACTTAGCCAAGATGCCTCACCTTTTGATGGCTGGAGCAACTGGACAGGGTAAGTCGGTGGGTCTGAATGAGATCCTTGTTTCGCTGCTGTACAAAAAGCATCCATCACAATTGAAGTTTGTTTTGGTGGATCCGAAGAAAGTTGAGCTTACGCTATTCAATAAAATTGAGCGCCACTACCTCGCCAAATTACCAGATGAAGAAGATGCAATCATTACCGATACACACAAGGTTGTCAAAACGCTGAATTCACTCTGTATTGAGATGGACGAGCGTTATGAGCTACTTAAAAATGCGCAATGTCGAAATCTAAAGGAGTACAACGCGAAGTTTATCAAGCGTAAACTCAACCCTGAGAACGGCCATAGATTTCTACCTTACATTGTATTGGTGGTTGATGAGTTCGCCGACCTCATTATGACGGCTGGAAAAGAAGTCGAAACACCAATTGCCAGATTGGCGCAATTGGCTCGAGCAATTGGAATTCACCTCATTATTGCAACTCAACGTCCTTCGGTCAATATTATCACTGGCACCATCAAGGCCAACTTCCCGGCAAGAATAGCTTTCCGTGTGACTTCCAAAATCGATTCAAGAACGATATTGGATGCAGGTGGTGCCGAGCAATTAATAGGAAGAGGAGATATGTTGTATTCTTCAGGAAACGATCTTATCCGTATTCAATGTGGATTCGTGGATACGCCAGAGGTAGAGAAAATATGTGAGTTTATTGGCTCGCAGCGTGGCTATCCAACGGCCTTCTTACTTCCTGAGTATATTGACGAAAATTCGTCTGAAATGGCTGGTCTCGCTGATGACGACAGAGATGATTTATTTGAAGATGCAGCAAGAATCATCGTCATTCATCAACAAGGTTCGGCGTCTTTGCTGCAGAGAAAGCTTAAGTTGGGCTACAACCGAGCAGGACGAATTGTTGATCAATTAGAAGCAGCCGGAATTATAGGCCCTTTTAAGGGGAGCAAGGCGAGAGAGGTTCTTATTCCAGATGAGATGAGTTTGGAACAGTTATTGAATAGAGGAAAGGAACAATAAGAAATTAAGGATTATGAGAACGATATTATTACTCACCGCCATTGCATTTGCGTTTACCGCGAACAGTCAAACTTCTCAAATAATACTGGATGAGTTGAGCGCAAAGGCCAAGACCTACGAGACTATTGATGCCGAATTTTCAAGTCATTTAGTTGACAAGCAGTCGGGAATTGATAGCAAACAAGAAGGACGAGTTCAAGTGAAAGGGGATAAATATGCCCTCAAAATTGACAGTTTTGAAATTTTCAATGATGGAGACAGCTATTGGGTGTATGACAAATCGTCAAATGATTGCACCATCGACTACGTAGAAGATTTAGGAGATGATGCTTTTAATCCGTCGGAATTGTTCACGATTTGGGAGAACGATTTCAAGCATGAGATGATGGGCGAAATGACTTTGAATAGTAGGGCTGCTTATCACATCAAATTATTCCCTATCGATCCAACAGACAAAGCTTTCCATACTGTTATGTTGTATGTAGACAAAGCTAAAATGGAAGTTGTGAAGATTGAAATTAAAGGGCGAGAAGGTGATGAGACCACCTATGATCTGAATAAATTTATTACCAACGGTGCGATTCAGGATAGTCACTTCAAATTTGATGAATCTAAGTATCCAGGAGTTCGTATGTCGGACAACCGAATCTAAAGATATTTGTAAAGCTTAAAAGCCATTTTCAACACTGTTGGGAATGGCTTTTTTGGTGCTTATGAAATTTCAAAGCCAAGGAGAGACACATCATCCACCTGCTCACGTGCTCCCTTCCAGTCGGTGAATTTATCGAGGAGTATATCGTGTTGCTGACTAAACGAATTTGCGCTTGTCGCTAGCAATAAATTATGGAAGCCTCTCCTTTTTAGACGCTTTCCAAACTCTCCTCCAAACTGGTCCTGATAACCATCGGTGTACATGTAAATTTGGTCGTTCTTTTTAAGGCTTACTGTCTTGTTGCTGAACTTCCTGTCTAACTCAAAATGAAAGCCCCCTATCGGATTTCTATCCCCTCGAAGCTGAATCAATTCATTGTCTCGAATAAGTATTACAGACAGATTAGCAGCCGCATATGTAAGTTCGTTTGTCTTGGTATTGAGAGCACAGACAGAGATATCCATTCCATCGGACAAACTTTCGGCATTTTCTTGATTGAGCAAAGTCATCAACTTCTGATTCATCAGTTCAAGAATCATTGCGGGATCGAAGACATCATAGTCTACGACAATCTCTGCTAGTAGCGTATTGCCCAGCACACTCATCATTGCACCAGGCACGCCATGGCCTGTGCAATCGGCCTGAACGACTACTTTGAGATCCATTGAGGGTTGATCATGAAACCAAAAGAAATCACCCCCAATAATATCCTTAGGCATATTGATGGCAAAGAACTTGCTAAAAGACTTTTCTAGGACACTTTGTTTTGGTTTAAAGGCCGACTGAAGGCGTTTGGCATATTTGATACTAGCCGTGATATCCTGATTCTTTCGTTCAATGATTGCGTTTTTCAGCTTCAACTTACTTTCGCGCACCCATTCCTTGCGCATTGTAGCCATAATAGACTTGCACATGAGCGCGCCGATGAGCAAGAGGGTTGCAGCACTGATGCCGATTTGATCGTACAGCCTTGACCTCTCTAGATCCAGAACCGGTTGAAATGGCAAGCTCAATTGAACAGCCGCGACATGCTTTCCGTTTTCATCAAGAATATCTGTGAATGAGGAAAGTCTTTTGGACTCATCATACATGCTAGTATTGGCCAAAATGGCCAAATGGGAATCTTCTAATTCAGATTTATTGGCGCAGTCGATCGAATGAATATCATCGAAAGAAGCAGTGGAAATAATTGCCAAATCACCTTCTTGGTTTCTGAGAACAAGTCTTATGGGTTCTTTTAGAAGATGCAATTCAGCAACATGGAGAAGCAATGCATTCAAGCGGGATTTTTCCGGCGATTCCTTCCTGTCTGAAAAAGCATGATCACCTGCAGTTAAAAAGAGTTTCTGGGCTTTGATTTCATTGACGACAGTGCGCCCAATAGTTTCCAGCTTTGCAACATGTGATTTTCTCACCGATTCGATTCTGAGTTGAAAGGAATGAACAATCAAAGTACCTACAAGCACCACAATGCCAAAAAAGACAACACAGAATATTTTAACCGAACCATATTTGAAAAAGCGTAACATATGGAGGCAAATGTGACTCAAAACTCTTCCAATTATTGAGGTGCCTAGGCCTATGTATGTGTCTCATTTAATGCCTATACCTTGTAGGTTGAGTGCTACATGCCCACCCAATCAATCCCTTTGGCCAACTTATCAAGTGTCTCAGCCTCTTGGCTTTGGGGCTTGGGGAGATGGTTATAATGCCATCCAACTCTAGAGGGCAGACTCATCAGGATGGATTCGATCCTACCAGAGGTCTCTAGTCCGAACTTGGTCCCACGGTCATAAACAAGGTTGAACTCCACATATCTGCCACGGCGGATTTCTTGCCATAAGGTATGTTCTTCATTGAAGGCCTTGTCGCGATTTCGTGCAACAATCTCAGTATAGGTTGGAGCAAATGTATTTCCTACGGCGCAGGTAAAATCCCATAGCTCTTGTTTGCTGATACTATCACTAGGCCTCAATTGATCAAAGAAGATCCCTCCTACTCCGCGCGTTTCATTTCTGTGCGGAATGAAAAAGTAATCATCGGCCTTGGTCTTGAAATCAGCATAATATGATTCCTGGAACTTATCGCAAGTTTCCTTCAAAGCCCTATGAAAAAACATAGCCTCCTTGTCCACAACATATATTGGCGTCAAGTCGATCCCCCCGCCAAACCAGCATGTACCATCCTCTAATTCGAAGTAGCGGATATTCATGTGGATGATAGGCACAAAAGGACTTGATGGATGAATGACAATGGAAACTCCAGTGGCAAAATAGACTGCTGACTTGAGTTTCAATTGGTCGGCAATAACAGGTGGTAAAACGCCTTCAACAGCAGAGAAATTGACACCTCCCTTCTCAAAAACATGGCCATCTTGGATGACTCGGGTTCGTCCGCCGCCTCCGGCTTTATGTTGCCAAAGATCCTCTTCGAACTTGGCTTTTCCATCACACACCTCTAGTTGTCTGCAAATGGAATCCTGAATAGACTTGAAGCTATTCGCTATCTGCGCTCGCGTCATCTTGCCTTTTGTATTGGAGCTTATAATCCCGATGTTCTAGCATGAAGAAGTGGCGATTTTCATAACCACTTTCGAGGCCTGTTTTGAAATAATCAAAGTCAACTTGCAACAGCCCGTCAGCCTCTATACGATCAAAATTATTGGGAAAAGCCAGTCCATACTGCAATAATCCCATACCATAATAGCGCATAATATCGTATCCCATAAGTCCAAAGTGACCGGGATCTGTCTTGAAGTCGTGGTAATAATTCTTAACGAACTCCGAGACTTTTGGATCTTGGTAGTCGGCAAAAGTCATTGAAGGAAGAGCAATATGAAATCGCTCTTTGTACTGTGCATCGATTAGGGGTAGCTCCAGCCACGACTCCATTCCGTATACTACAATATCGTATTTCTCATCGCTGGTCAGACCAAGTTGCGTGAGCATATCCTGCAGCAGAGACTCGTTATCTGACGTCATAACAATCACATTCTTGACGGCGGGATTGAGAATTCCGTGCAAAGCGCCTACAGACTTTCCTGACGCTTTCAGTTCTATCAGCTGTTTTTCACCTCCAGTAGGATAGCTTAGTATGGCCGATTGATATGCTTGTCGAAACATATCAGTTGTCCGCGCGTCAGCGGTGAACATGCTATTTAGCAGAACCACATTGTCTGTAAAATGCTCGCGAGCAACATACTTGGCAAGGAAGTCTACCTGAGAAACATCTGAGCCTACTACTTTAGAAAGGTTAGGGTGATTCAGGAGTATTTTATTTTTATGAGGAACAGGACACACAACATGAATTCCACGTTTGACTGCATAGTCGGCAACTTTTGAGAGTGGAGCAAATTGAAGAGGACCAATGATTACATGACAGTTCTTCATGAACTCATCTTCTAGCGCTTTATTCACCGAGTAATCGGTATCTCTCACATCAAATACTTTAAGGGAAGCATTGAACCCTATTAGACGCAGTGAATCGACACTTGCACAGACACCACGATAGAATTGCAAACTGATACTCTGTAGAATGCTTTGTTTGCGAGTCAAATCAGCGGTATCGCTAATGTTCAAATACAAAGGCAACATCAAAGCGATGTTATAACCTAGTTCCGGATCAACGTCATTCAGGACAGGTATTTCGAATTGAATCGGCTGAGTTTGGGCGGCGAATAGTTTGCTCACCCCTGGAATGAAAATTTCACTTCCAGCTTTAAGTCCTTCAGGGAAGTTGTTATTGACAGCTTGCAATCTGTCCAAGTCTACTTCATATAGGCGAGAAATTGAATAGAGTGTTTCACCTTGTTTTACAACATGTCTATTCAACGAATCTTGGGCTTCTGGCTCTGGACGAACAAGTTCGACTGTATCGACATCGTTGAGCAAGACCCTTAAAACCTGATCTCGATTGAGACCGCTATTTGCATGGGGATTGTCTTCTAGGATTTGGTTGACATCTACCTTATAGAGCTGGCTTATCCCGAAAAGTGTTTCTCCACGTTTTACTTTGTGCAGCAGAAATGAACCTTCTTGACCAATAGGATTGTCCCAAGCGTCAAGATCAACCCCATCTGGAACAGGGATATAGACTGTTTGATCGATACTTAGGCCTTTGGTCACCTCTGGATTTGCCTTGATAATTGAGGATTCATCAACCTTATACAGTCGAGCAATCGAGTAAAGAGTGTGTCCTTTTTCGACTTTATGGACGTACATGTCTTGACCATCGCGCTTTTCGATGACGTAATCCATTTGCGCGCATGCGCTAACCGATACAATGCTTAAGGAGAGGATGAATGCTATGAAACGTAGTACTTTCAAAAATCTTGAATTGGTTATTTATTAATCTCGGGCTTGCTTTGACGACAAGTTAGTCAAACCGAGGGTATTAGCTTAACGAAAATCGTACCAGAAAAAGATTCACTCCCACTCAATTGTGGCAGGCGGCTTTGAACTGATATCATAAACCACTCTATTTACACCTTTGACCTTATTGATAATATCATTGGATACCTTGCTTAAAACCTCGTAAGGTAGGTGACACCAATCAGCTGTCATACCATCGGTAGAGCTCACTGCGCGCAATGCAACTGCTTGCTCATACGTGCGTTCGTCGCCCATAACTCCGACGCTTTGAACAGGAAGTAAAATTGCTCCCGCTTGCCACACTTCATCGTATTGTCCTGAATCCCTCAAGCCTTTGATCCAAATGTGATCAACTTCTTGCAGGATGCGTACTTTTTCCGGTGTAATATCTCCTAGAATTCGAATTCCCAAACCGGGGCCGGGGAATGGATGTCGGCCTAAAATATGCTGAGGAATATCCAAAGCCTTACCAACTCGGCGAACCTCATCCTTGAACAACAGGCGAAGTGGCTCAACTACTTCAAGCTTCATGTAATCAGGCAGTCCGCCCACATTGTGGTGAGACTTAATGGTTTGTGACGGTCCGCCAGTGGCAGAAACCGACTCAATAACATCAGGATAGATAGTACCTTGACCCAACCATCGTGCACCTTCAATTTTCTGAGACTCGGTATCAAAAACGTCGATAAACACCTTTCCGATTGCCTTTCTCTTCTCTTCTGGATCCGTTTTTCCTTTTAACTCGTCATAGAACAGTTCTTTGGCGTTGACCCCTTTGACATTAAGACCTAGCCCATTGTATCCTTCCAGAACCTCTTCAAATTCGTTTTTACGGAGCAATCCGTTGTCTACAAAGATGCAATACAGGTTCTCACCGATAGCATGATGCAAAAGAACGGCAGCAACAGTGCTGTCGACTCCTCCGCTCAAACCAAGAATAACCTTATCGCCTTTGAGTTTATCTTTCAGACCAGCAACAGTTTCATCTACAAAGGACTGTGGCGTCCAATCTTGTTTCGCGCCACAAACACCCACTACGAAGTTCTCAAGAAGCTGAGCGCCAGCAGTTGTGTGATAAACTTCCGGGTGAAATTGAATTCCGAAAGTAGACTCATCATCAAAATAGAATCCTGCGTATTCAACATCATGCGTGCTGCAAATGACATGCATGTTGTCACCGAGCTTTTGAATTGTATCGGCATGACTCATCCACACTTGCGTATCCTGTGGGACATCTTTGAGGAGCACATTCGAGTTATCGACCTTGGCAAGATGCGCGCGACCATATTCTCTGGTCGACGATTCCATAACCTTTCCGCCAAAATTGTGAGCTAGGTATTGCGCTCCGAAACACACACCCAAAAGCGGCAGCTTTCCTTTGATATTGGACAAGTCAGGCTTTGGTGCATTTTCCTCACGCACTGAAAAAGGGCTTCCTGACAGAATAACCCCCAGCACACTTTCGTCCATTTCAGGAACTTTGTTCCAAGGGTGAATTTCTGAATAGATGTTCAGTTCGCGTATTCTCCTCGCAATAAGCTGAGTATACTGTGAGCCAAAATCGAGGATAATGATCTTCTCTTGCATGGCGCAAAATTACTCCATTTCATAGGCTGTCAAAGAAAGTAAGGCATAGATTTTTCAACCGTGGGCTGTGACCCTGTATTCGATACCTTTGTCGCATAATTTCCATGCATGTTATTAGAGAATATTAAGCACAAAAAGATCATCCTAGCATCCCAATCTCCAAGACGGAAAGAACTTATTGGCGGACTAGGCATTCCCTTTGAAACTCGCTTGAAAGACGTTCCAGAGATCTATTCCGACACTCTGCATGGTGAAGAGATTCCTATGTTTTTGTCTCAATTGAAGGCCAATGCTTTCAAAGACGAGATGGCGGAAAATGAGATTCTTATTACCGCAGACACTACCGTTCATTTAGGTGATCAGGTATTGGGTAAACCTGCTGATTTGGAGGAGGCTGTTAATATGTTGCGCGCCCTTTCGGGCAAATCTCATGACGTCATAACGGGAGTCACTATTTGTACCGGTGATCAATGCTCTACGTTTTCAGACACAACCGAAGTAACATTTGCGCAGCTAAATGAAATAGAAATAAACCATTACGTGCAGACTTTCAAACCTCTGGACAAGGCTGGAGGTTATGCCGTTCAGGAGTTGATTGGATATATTGGAATCACCGGAATGGTTGGTTCCTATTACAATGTCGTAGGTCTTCCGATTCAGAAAGTGTACGCTTTTTTGAGCAAATTATAATCTAGAAAATCCTGTTAAAATACCATCAATGGGGTATTGCCTAATAAGGCCTTAACTCTCATTTTTGCAGGTTACCATACCTTGAGTTCTCAATCGACATATCAAATAGTTTTAGCCGGCAATCCGAATTCGGGCAAGACCTCGCTTTTCAACGCTCTTACGGGCTTGAATCAAAAAGTGGGCAATTTTCCTGGAGTAACGGTTGATCGCAAACTGGGCAAGCTCACCTTGTCTGACGGTAAGAAAGTGAGTCTAATGGACTTACCTGGGGCTTATAGTTTGTACCCGAAATCGATTGACGAAGAAGTAGTTGAAGAGACGCTTCTAAATGAAAACACGAAGTATAAGCCTGATCTTATAGTGCTTGTCGTTGACGGTTCTAATTTGAAGAGGAATCTGTTTTTAGCTTCGCAAATAATTGACCTACAGTATCCGACCATATGTGTTGTAAACATGGTGGACGTTGCCCAGAGGCATGGCATTGAGGTGGATTTGGAGGCTTTGAAAGCGGAATTGGGCATCCCTGTTTATGAGGTAAATGCACAAACGGGGAAGGGCGTAAAAGAGCTCAAGCATGCTTTTACTCAAGAAGCACCAATCCCGAAGCCGATATTCGATATTGGCAGCGAAGAAGTGAGTGCTCTGGGAATGCAGGCTGAGGAGATCCAGAATTACGCAGACTTCCACTTTTTAGCCTCAAGCAAGCCTAAGACTTGGTGGAGCGACAAGCGCAAATCTCTAGTTTCAGCAAGTTCAAAGGCTTCTCATGAAATTCAACTTCAGGAAATAACCGCTCGTTATAAGTGGATCAACAAGCTGTCAAGCAATGTCATTCAACAAGCACCCGAAAAGGCATCGAAGTTCACGAACAAACTAGATAAAGTATTGACGCATCCACTTTGGGGTTCGCTCGTGTTTTTCTTGGTGTTTTTCTTGATGTTCCAAGCCTTGTTCACACTCGCTGCATGGCCAATGACTTGGATTGACAACGGGATGGGCTTATTGGTCGAATGGACGCGAGGAGTGCTTCCTGATGCGATGTGGGCCGACTTTATTACTAGCGGAATTTTAGCCGGATTGGCAGGAGTAATTGTATTCATTCCACAAATCGTGATTCTCTTTGGAATGGTCACTATTCTGGAAGACAGCGGATACATGGCACGTGTTAGCTTTTTGAACGATGCGCTGCTGCGCAAGGTGGGAATGAATGGCAAGTCTGTGGTCCCTCTTGTAGGAGGTTTTGCCTGCGCAGTCCCTGCAGTGATGGCAGCACGATCGATTGAAAACATGCGTGAAAGGCTCATTACGATATTCGTGACTCCTTTGATGAGTTGTTCGGCGAGGTTGCCGGTTTATGTCTTTCTCGTGGCTTTCATTGTCCCTGACAACAAGTTTTATGGAGTATTTAGTATGCAAGGGCTCTTCATGTTCTTCCTCTACATGCTAGGAATTATTATGTCGGCAGCTATAGGCTTCCTTATCGGTCGCTTCATGAAAGGACACAAGCGAGGTTCCTTCATTATGGAATTGCCTACCTATAAACTACCGCGTTGGCAGAACGTAATAAGCAGCATGTGGCAAAAGGGACAAACCTTCGTCATGGAGGCTGGAAAGGTCATTGTGATCGTTTCTATGGTACTTTGGTTCCTATCGAGCTTTGGCCCTAGCGGGGCATTTGAGGCTGCGGAAGAATTGGTCGTGAATGATCCGGCGTCTATTGAATTATCTGAAGATGAGTTGGCCTTTGCCATAGAAAGTGAAAAACTCAGATCAAGTTATGCAGGCTTGATGGGGCGTTTTATTGAACCGGCGATTGAGCCTTTGGGATTCGATTGGAAAATTGGAATTGCTTTGATCACGTCGTTTGCGGCACGAGAGGTATTCGTAGGCACGATGTCTACAATCTATAGTGTTGAAGGTGATACTGAGAACATTCAGGCATTGCAGGAAAAGTTGAGCACTACGATTAATCCAAAGACTGGCGAGCCTATCATGGGCATGGCAACCGCGTTCTCTTTGGCTATATTCTATGTCTTTGCTATGCAATGCATGAGCACAGTGGCGGTAGTTCGTAAGGAGACGAATGGATGGAAATGGCCCTTGTTGCAGTTGTTTTTATTCACTGCCATAGCCTACTTTGCTAGTTTGTTAACCTTCCAGATTCTGACTTAACCGACGACGTCGGATACCAATAGTTTCTCGGCATCAGATTTGCGTAAGCTAAGCTTATAGCCCGCTACAGTTATTGCTAGTGGATCGCCCAGAGGAGCGATGTTTTCAAGAGTAATACGCTCACCCGGCAAACAACCCATTTCCATAAGCTTCATTGATTCTTCTTGGTTGAGAACTTCAACGATTGTAGCAGTTTGACCTTTATGTAATGTCGATAATGGAACCATCTGTCAAAGGTCGGCATTCAAAATGAAAACTGGACGAAGCCTTGGCCAAAATATAGGCTCCATCCAGAATCAATCATTTATATGGTAATGATTTGTTTTTCCTTGACTTGTCCGTCTACATAAACACAAAACGTATAATCACCGTGTTCCATTCCATAGGCAGTGAATTTGAACGTTTGTGTGTAATGCGCAGGCGTCATTTCTCGGCCTTCAAAAAAGGAAACGAGCAAAGTACCATCCGGTTTATAGGCTTTGAGATCGCCCAGTCCATTCGAATCAACCTCGTAATGCATCTTTCCCGAAAGGACTTGAGGTTCATTTTGAAACGGTGTGTCCAGAATATCACCGTATTCAATCGAATACCAGGGAGCTTCTTCACCTCTTAAGTCGGCGCAAAACTCTCTCAAGCGAGCATCTTCCTCCGTCGCATAAATACCGGCGAGGCTATGATCATCAGAGATCGACCAAATCGCGGCTTGCGACATGGAGGGCTCAAAATCGTTCTCAGCGAGGTATTTCCCGACGTTTGCCAGCTCATTGCTGGTATTGTCGGAAACGGAGAACATGGACCCTTCAGTAGGAGTAGCGTTTGAACTTTGGCAGCAAAAGCCTGTCAGACTAGATTCTCCAGTTGATCCGGACTTGACAAGCACGTCCATGGGGTGCGTGAGGAGGATATCCTGTTCTTCGGAGTTCCCACTGACTAAGCGGATTCCAGGGTCGATATGCAGGAGCACATCTTTATTGCTTTGATTGTTGAATACCAAGCTTACACATTCCGAGGATGAGTTCCCCAAGGAAGTGAGTTCGACTTGGTAATCGGCGGAGTCAATGGCGTCGGACAAGTTCACCGACATGGGAGCAGTAGAGAAAGCAGAAAAGAACACGCAAGGAGCAATAGCACCAGCGACTAGAAGGTATCTTTTCATTCAAAATAGTATTGCAGATTAGTACTATGGCAAACGAGATTTTGGCCAGCTCTCGAGTGCCTTCCATAATGCAACGCGGGGTGAAGACCAATTATTGAATACCCATTAAGATTTAGTTTCAGGCCTCAAATGACTTCATCCACAAAGGAAACTGCGCAGTTATAAAACGGACGACCAATTATTAGGCACTGGAATACATTTCCATTTACATTCACAGGACTTAACAGCCAGGAAGCATCCTGAAACCGAAACTCTACCATTATGAAAAGGATCATTTTCCTTGTCCCGGTATTGCTATGCTTAATAGCGAAGGGGCAAAATGAGCAAACATTTATTAATGCCCTGTGGCATAGTACATCTCAAGTAAACGAATTGGTAAGCCTTAACTCCATACAAGCAGCAAACCTCAGCGGGTTCACATTGAATGCCTCCAACTATGAGTTGGATGAGGACTTTGTGTACCGTTTGGAATACCAGAACAATCAAGGCGATATAATATGGCAGACTAGTGCAAACGAGCCTGAGATTGGTCAATGTACTCATAGTGTGCTTTTGGACAATGGTTGGAGTTTAATTGCCGGCTACTTGCCTTACTCGGTGGATCTGAGCATTCAAAAGGCAAGCTTACACCTCATCGATGAATGGGGTCAAGAAAACTGGTCGGAAATAGATCTAGCGGATGAAACCAGTTCTAGTGTGACTAGCAGTGTGCGCTTAGCTTCCGACTCAACGATTTGGCATTCAAGTGTTAGTTGGAGCATAGACGAGGGGCCAATTTCTCGTCTGCAGCACTTAACCTTAGGAGGTGATCTGCTTTGGTCGATATCATTGGAAGGCTTGATTGTTGACATCCAAACAGCTGGGTCGAATGCCCGTGTTCTCAAATGGAATCAAGACGGAATGAATTGGTATGGAAGTTTGCTAAAAGTCAACAGTTCGGGAGAATTCCTGGGTGAAGTTGGCCTTGACCAGAGCATAGAAACGCCCGAATCATTTTGCGCATTTGAACAGGACTCGGCCGGCAATCTCATTGTCGTTTGCAAAAATAGTATGCTTGGCAATACTTCAATAGTTGTTTGGAGTTTGTCCGACTCATTTGAATTGAATTGGACAAACACATATCATGTTCCCGGAACAGATCTTTCGCCCCAGGCTGTGGCGATTGATAATTCCGGGGACATATTTGTTTGCGGCAAGGCGAAAGAGAACAATGAACCAGAAAAAATGCTGCTGTGCCATATTCAAACGGATGGAGTTCTCATCTCGCTTTTCACTCATGCTCATGCGGAAGGAATCGATCAAGAATTGGTAAGTCTACAATCACATGATGACCAACAAGTCGCCCACCTTCTTTCGAGCGACGGGGAAAGCAGTCTATTGGGTTTGCAAGGAAATGGGATTGAATGGTCGCAAAAAATCGGAGATGGTATTCTACCAGAGAGCCTTGGCCTTTTATCTACAGGGGGGAGATTATTTCAGTCTTGGACGGATTCAGAAGGTATAATCCATCGCGAGAGCTTATTACTTCACACTCTTACCAATACACTAGCAGCCGAAGGGGATTATATAGAGAATCAGTTGGTGGTTAAGTTCGACCCCTCTGTCATTGACTTAGCATTTGTCGAGAATACGGAGGTGCGTTTTGGCCGACTTCATCAAGTAGTTGGCCAAGCGATGGTCGAGCAATTATCGGCAATATGTGGAGTTGACTTGGGACAGAAATGCACTGCGGTGAAGATATTTCCTGGCTTTGCTCCTAGTCTGCCCAATTCCATTAACAGGAACGGGCGTGAAATAGCCAACCCTGACTTTTGGGCGTGTTTTCGCTTGGACTTTAGTGAGGATATAAACGAGGTTCTGATTGCCGAGCTTTTGGAGAATTCTGCTGCCATTCGTTATTGCGAGGTTAATCCTGTGATTCATCAAATGAACGAGCCAAATGATCCATTGTTTGAGTTGCAGACTAGTTTGGGAACAACTGGGGAGATTGAACCAAATGGAAACATTAAAGGGATGAATCTAGAGGGCGCTTGGGATCATTATTCAGGTTCGCCAGACATCAAAATCGGCATATTTGACGATATCATTTTTTGGGGTCATGAAGACTTTGGTGATGGGACGTTGTCTGGATCAGTTGTTAAAGGCGGTTATGATTTTGTGAACGGTCAAGACCTTGATTTGGCCAATGAACCAGAAGGCAGTCATGGAACAGCAACAGCGGGGATCATAGGTGCAAAGCGTAACAATGAAATTGGGATATCCGGAATTGCCGGAGGAGATATTGGCGAGGGTGAAGAAGGCGTGTCGCTTTATTCAATGGGGATATTCTCTGGGAATGTTTTCGTAAGTGAATTGTCCACAGCGACTCAAGCGATTGTCGAAGGGAGTTATGAAAATCCAGATTCGGAATATGGTTATGGTCTGCATATCCAGAATCACAGTTGGGGGACTTGGATCGATAGTCAGATTTTGGAAGAAGCCGTGACTTATGCTTGGCGCAACAATAGTGTCTTTATTGCTGCTAGGGGAAATTCTGGAGACGAAGTGGCCTTGTATCCTGCTTGTTATGAGGATGAACGAGTGATAAATGTGGGGGCATGCGACGAAGTTGGTGATCTACAGGAAAATGTAGGCGGAAATGCAGATTCTAGTTTTGGACTGGACGCAGATATACTAGCCCCTGGAAGTCAAGCACACATTTGGGCTCCTATATATCCGAACGAATTATTCGGTCTGAACTATGAGACCACCTCAGACAATCAGTATTCAACTTTTAACAACACTTCCTCCGCTACTGCACATGTATCCGGAGCTGCGGCTCTAGCCTATCAATCTTGCCTTGACAACACTATTTCACCTATCAATCCCTATACTGAGGACGTTGAAATGATGATTCAGTTTTCAGGACGAGATTTGACCAATGAAAGCACAACATCATATGATTACGAAAATGCCTGGGGTTGGCTTGACTCTCATCAGTTGGTTTCAAGCCTGGTCTCACCATTTGGCTTTATTCATCATTTTGATTTGGATCAACAGGTTCTTGAAAACACGATCTCCGGCGCTAGTCTTCAACTCGGTGAGAATTTCGAGGATATGGAAGCGGGCAGCTATTTTGGCGAATTACTTCAATTCTCTTCAGACGAAAGTTTCAATATCCCATTTGGATTTGAACTGGTACAACATTGGCCCATTTCAAGTGCAACGCTCGGACTAATAAATGCTGAAGTTTACAATGGAAATCCTTTTGAGTCTGAGTTCACATTAAGTCAACAAGGAAGTCTAGTTTCAATCCATAGCACTTTGCAAACCTTTCATGTGCTTTCTGACAGTGAAGGAAATCTGATAGATGAATGGGTACCTGCTCAGCCATCGGAATTAATTGCTACATACTCTGGTTACTTTACAAATCCAGAGGCGACACTGCTCAATGAAATTGGTGAAACTTCAACTATTAAAGTATACCCCAATCCATGTGTAAATGAAATTAAAATTGTTTGGCCAGGAGAAGACATCTATTCTGTTCGAATCTACGATCCGATGGGGAAGACATTGCAGGATGCTAAGGCTGGAATGGGCTCCGAAAGTATCATTCTAAATGTCGAGTCTTTAACTCCTGGGGTATATTCTCTAGAGGCTAAGGGTCTCAATTCACATATTACAACCACCATAATCAAAGTTCAATGAAGTCAACCAACAAACTGATTTGTCTGATGCTCTTCTCTTGTTTTATAGGAGCCTGTACTAAAAACGCCGAAAATCCAGAATGTCCGGACAACGGGAATGAAATCTTCAAAGATGATTGCGTTCCTATTCCCAATCCACCTGAATTCTTCCAACAATGGCCTATGGTAACTCCAGATGTTGTCATAAACCTGACGGCAGATGTAAATCCAGAAAACAATGATCAATTTTGCATTTTACAACAATTAGGGCCTGGCAACGAGCAAATAATAATATACACTAGGTCAACAAATCAAGTTGAGATACTCCTTCAAGGAGATTTTAGTCCGAAGATTAATTGGATGGTTGACGAATGGATCATTTTTAAAGAAGCGGACAACTCTACAATCCAGAGAATCAAATCCGACGGCAGCCAAATTGAAGATGTGTTTGAAGGGGCATCATCTCAAATCAAAAGGAATTTTGACCACACGAAACTTCTTTGCCAAAACAACTATATCACCTATATAGTTGAAGGAACTACTGTTCTAGACACCATCGATTATAATTTCCCATCCGATGGGAATTGGGATCATCCAGCGGGCAAATTACTTTTCCCTAATCTCTATGACATAGGTATTCATCAGTTTCTTGAAGAGGAGGCTGACAATCTACTTATCGAATCAAACGAACGAATTGATGACGTCTATTGGTGTGATAGTTTTACAAGACTGATCTGGTTATCCCGGGAAGGTTGGTTTAAAACGAATCCCACCACATTAGAAAGCAAACAAATTCGAGAAAACTGTGATGCCAAATCTTACCGGTTTCACGCACACATCGACGATCAAATTCTGGTTACTTGCTTCTACAAGGAACCATACATAGGAGATACATTATTATCTACGGGAAGAGTAGGCCTTGTAAAATGCGATGGCTCATCCATCGACTTTTTTGACATTCCCCAATAACAGAATTTACAATCGGCAAATGCGAACGACCTGTAGGTCCCCCAAAAGGGCGGGGAACTTATGGGTTGTTTGATTTACGCCTGCTAGAATTGCACCCTATTCATTGGTTGAGTTGGTTACTTAGTTTCATATTCTATCCTGGGTAAACCTGCCCGAAACTACTAAGGATGATTAAGAGGTCGCTCGTATCTACTTCGCCACTTCCATTGAGGTCGGAAGGACAATCGTTGCAAACCCTATGCGGGCAAGACTTGGTGACTTCCAATTAGTCCGCGCATCCATCAAGACTCCTCCAACATTGGCATAGGCAATTGTGATATGGTAATTGGAGCCCAGGGAGTCATAATACTCAATTGCCTCAAAATAATGCCCTGCCGCCTCATTCCAGCGACTTTTAAAATTATAGATCACCCGACATTCACATGAATATTTGCAAGATCCAGAAGAGAATTGGCTTCAGAGAATATGACACGGGCATCATCGTAATGCTGGAAAGCCTGAGTAAAATTCCCTCGATCACTTGCTACGATTCCCATATACATGTGAGCACTGCCTTCTTCTATTGGTCGGCCTAGTTTATTGGCCAGGTCGGCGGCTTCAATATAAATCAGCAATGCGGTATCTGGACATATTGGCTCTAGAACGTATCCGAAGTCGAGTAGAAACTCAACTCGGGTCGTATCGGGAGCTAATTCATCGAGTTTTGATAGCGAGGAAAGGTCTATTTGAGGTGAATATCTATGAAGATCATCAGATTTAATAAGCTGGCTGCTGCGGAGGAAGTGGAAAAAATGACAAAATCAACATTGTCCCTAAAAGCCGAAAGAGCATAACTGGTTGGTAGTTATTCATAGGGGCAAATTACAGATTTGATTTCAAAGTCACCTAGGATCGGACAGCCTAAGAATCCTCTTAAGCATTGATTATCAGAGAATAAAAAAAGGGCTGCAATTGCTTGCAGCCCTTTTACTTTTAGTGATCCCAACAGGATTCGAACCTGTGACCGTCTGCTTAGAAGGCAGATGCTCTATCCAGCTGAGCTATGGGACCTTTTTTACTGGGACGCGAAATTAGAATCTTTTCTTCAATTAGCGTTGTAAAAAGAAGATTATTTGTATATTTGCGGCCGCTTAAGAGGGAATGAATGCATTCAACGACTCTTAAGAGACTAGTATTACGGGGTGTAGCGTAGCCCGGTCATCGCGCCTCGTTTGGGACGAGGAGGTCGCAGGTTCGAATCCTGCCACCCCGACCACTACAAATTAAGAGATTCAGATTATTCTGAGTCTCTTTTTTTTTGGTCTTAACCAGCCTGTTCCGTCAAGAAAGGTCAATTATTTCGAGCTGTACTTGTCCCGCAGCCTCGTCATCGGATTCTCAAAAAACCGATACAGCAAATAAGAACACCCTATCGTCAGCACCCAAAATGCCACGTAGTTGCCAATAAACGTCTCGCTCTTTGGCAAGTCTGCCCGACCAAGTAGCTCGTTGATCCACAGAAGTAGATTGAGCTGAATAGGTGTCATGTTGAGCAGGTACAACGAGTAGGATATCACACTGATGAAGATAAAAACTCCATCCAACACTTTGATCTTCGTAGACTGCAAAGTCGAAAGGAAAGGCAGGAAAAGCAAGATGGTGATCGACTCAATGTTGAAGAATAACGGCTCGTAAAAATGCTTCCAGTTTCCGGGATTCCAGTTGAGTAAGACGAGCAGAATTATTCCTGCAGACAAACAATGATACCGGTATTTCTTCCAAGCATCCGGATTGCTGAAAACAGCGTATGCAGCAAGAATTCCAAACATCAAGCTATCTAATCGCAATAAGACGATCTTCCGGTATTCTAGATCAATCTCCTCCAGACCTATTCCGGATTCAAACTTTGCGATTCGTAAACCCAATGGAACGACGATGAAGACTATCGCCGAGATCAACACAGCGCGTGACTTGCTTTTCAAGACCTTGTGCAAGGCAAAACAACTAATAGGAAACAGCATATAAAACCACTCCTCCACCGACAAACTCCAAGCCTCAGGATAAAAATCGGGATGAGCCGAATACAAATTCTGAGAAAAGAAGATGTACCGTATGTCAAAATTCCCAAAATCCGACCAGCGTAAATAATGGCAAACCACCACGACCAATAGCACAAAAAGATAGTTTGGAATCGTCCGAAACCACCTGCGAATCCAAAAGTTGACGAGGTCTTTTCCTGTGAAATCTGTCGTCTGGATAATGCGCAATAGAATACGGCCAATCAAGAATCCACTCAACACAAAGAATATCGAGACGCCGTCCAACTTGATGGGGTTGGCTGCTATGTATTGGTCGTAAGTGTGGTAAGGAAATAAGTGCCTTCCATGCTCGTACACGACGATGAGAATAGCCAAACTTCTTAGAATGTCAAGGCCGACTAATCTGTTCTGATGTTTATCTAAGAAGTTCTGCAATAATTGCAAAGTCGTAATTTTAGGCGGGAAATTAGCCTTTTTCAAAGACTCCGCTAGGTAAATCACAAGAAACTCGGTCTGCATAAATATTAACCCGTACATCCGAGATTAGCGCGTGGCACTATTGCATTGTTTTGTATCATTACCTCTAAAGCTGAAAAGTAAAACCTTACACAATCTTAACTCCTTTAGTCTAACCTTTAGGTAATTCTCAATCATCAGCGATCTAATCATGGCCAATTTTATTAAAAAACATAAAAAGGAAATAGGGTTGTCTCCAGATGATCTTTTCTTTAGGGGAGAAAACATTCAAAGCGAAATCGGACTAAACCTAATCGACTTTAACACAGTCAAGTTTCTGGAGAAAGAGCTAAAGGACTTAGCTGATATTCGTGCATATAAAAATAATGAGTCTGTCACATGGCTGAATGTGGATGGCCTGCACAACACTCATTTACTGCAAGAGATTATCGAGGCATTGGATATAGAACCAATGGCCATTGCAGAAGTCTTAAACACCAGTGCTCGGCCGAAGTTTATTGAATTCGATAGCTGCATTCTCGTTTCGGCCAAAATGATATTTCAAGAAGAAGGAGAAGGAGGCAAAGTTAGTGTGGAAAATCTCAGCCTAATCCTTACTGACTCTTTCTTGATATCATTTCAAGAAAGACAAGGCGATGTATTTGAACCAATACGTGAGCGCATAAGAAAACAAAGAAAAAGAGTGCGGCAGGGAGGAACAGACTATCTATTGTTCTCTCTTTTAGACATTGTCATCGACAACTATCTATATGTGTTGTCAGAGCTTGGAGAAAAAATAGACAATCTTGAAGACCAGCTTCTTGACCAACCGGGGCAAGCAGTGATCAAAGAAATAAATAAATACAAACGAGATTTGAACTTTATGCGAAAAAGTATCAAGCCTGCGAAGGAAATGATATTTGCATTGGCCAAACTTGATTCCAATCTAATTTCCGACAGTAGTTCGCTACATTTCAAAGAGCTACAAGACAATATTAGCCAAGCCAGTGAGGCAACCGATAACTATCGAGATGTCCTATCCGATCAGCTCAATATTTATCACACGACGATCAGTAGTAAACTGAACGATACGATGAAGTTTTTAACGGTATTCTCGGTCGTTTTTATTCCTCTTACTTTCATAGCGGGCATCTATGGAACCAATTTCGACAATGTACCCGAACTGCATTATAAATATGGTTATTTCGTGATGCTAGCTATCATGGTTTTGGTTGCGTTGGGCATGTTGTATTACTTCAAGCGAAGGAAATGGCTATAGACATTGGTCCAGAAAAGAAATGACCCCGCCTAGGAGTATGCAAAGCACTACCCATAAAAGCGGTACGCCTCTCATTATAAGCGGAAAATAATAATTACCGAGAAAGATCAATTCATAATATACTTTGCACTCTTTTTTAAATGAGACCTATACATCTACCAATAATAATTTGGTTGAATTTGAAATTTGATGCTTATTATTGTGTAATAAAATTAACTCGTGAATTCTGAAATGATAACCGTTCGGGTAAAAATAAATGCCCCAATTTCCGGAGTTTGGATGCTATGGACTACTAAGTCTCACATCAAGGCGTGGAACAGTGCAACTAGAGACTGGCACACTCCGAAAGTTAAAATAGATTTGATCGAAGAAGGCTATTTTAGATATCGAATGGCCGCCAAAGATGGAAGTGAAAGCTTCGATTTTGAAGGTTTTTTCGACATTATTGACGAGCCGAATCAGCTTTCATACACCTTAACCGATGGACGTAAAGTCGACATCACATTCAAGTCTGAAAGTGGTGTAACTGCAATTGTGCAGCGCTTTCAACAGGAATCCCAAAATTCACTTGAAGATCAGAAAAAGTATTGGCAAGCGATTCTCGACAATTTCAAAAATTACGCCGAGGATGAATTGGACGACGATCAAGATGTCGATTCGAAGTCAAGTTCATTTGAGAGATTTAAAAACAAGGAGGAATACAAATAATTTGCGCTTGTCGCTATTCATTTTCTTCCCTATAAGCCTTATCCGAATCAGCAATCAGGCGATGTAATTCCGCTAGCTCTTCGTCCGTGAAATACCTCCACTCACCTACTGGAAGGTCCAATTCGATGTTCATGATGCGAACTCGCTTGAGCTTGATAACCCGATATTCCAAATACTCACACATACGGCGAATTTGGCGGTTCAAGCCCTGAGTCAAGACAATGCGGAATGTGAATTTGCTCATTTGCTCAACTTCGCACTCACGGGTAGTCTGGTCAAGAACCGGAACCCCAGCGGCCATTTCAGCAATGAACTTCTTGGTGATCAAGTGATCGACCGTTACTATGTATTCCTTTTCGTGGTTGTTGCGCGCACGAAGAATTTTGTTGACGATATCGCCGTCGTTAGTGAGGAAAATGAGTCCTTCACTTGGCTTGTCCAATCGGCCAATTGGGAAAATACGCGAGGGGTAATTGATGAAATCAATGATATTGTCCTTTTCCCGAATTGTATCCGTGGTACAAACGATTCCAACGGGTTTATTCAAAGCAATATAAACCGGCTTTTCAGTAGGATCAGAAATCAATTGTCCATCGGCATGAACAACATCGCCTTTTACAATCTTGGTCCCCATTTCTGGCACAACGCCGTTGATCGTAACTCTACCTTGTTCGATTAATTTATCGGCGGCCCTGCGAGAGCAATATCCTGCTTCACTCAGGTACTTGTTGATTCTAGTTGTCTGCGGTTCGTCCATCTGCTTTATTCTTCCACAAAGGTACAAGCCTTCGGCAAATGTTGGGCATTTAGTTGCAATTCGAATTGGGACCGGCTACCTCAAGTCATATTAACTTGGAATTCTAAAACTGACAACCATGCGAATTATACTCTCTACTGTTTTTATTTTGGCCTCATACAGCACTTTGACAGCCCAAGATATTATCCCAATCATTGATGTTCAAGGTGAAACCGTTGTCTCACCCTATGTCGATCAAGTAGCAACGATCAATGGAAAGGTCACGGAACCTTTTGGCGACCCTTGGCATATACAAGATGAGTTTGGCGCGTGGAATGGAATTTATGTGATAGAAGAAACGCTCATGATTCCCGCAAATCCACCTTTTTGGGCGGAGCCCAGACAACCTGAAGTAGGTGATGAACTCACGCTTTCAATAGCAGAAGAGGCCACAATTCCATTTACGATTGCGCCTAACCCACTCTCGGAAAACACTATCATTAGTGCCAATGAAATGATTCAGGCTTATCGAATCGTAGATCATGAATGGCCAGGTTCTATCCAATGTTTCGGTGAATGCGACCAACTTTGAATTGAATAAAGGCGCATTGGCTTCGGGAATCTAAATGTTGACAATCGCCACGAAATCAGGGACTAGCAGCAGTCGTTTGGTAGTTCAATAATTCAGCCTTCGGCAAATGACGAGTCGCAGTAATATAGCGGCATGTCTTATTTAGCATGGTTCTTCCAACGGAATCCGGCCCAGAGCCTTTGTTGTTTTGGCGACAGAAATGTCCATGCCAAAATTCGACTCGACTTGTTGCCGTGTCCCATTTCGATGATGCGGAATTCTTGGGCGTCTGCTTGTTTGACCGCACGAATTGCGTCTCTCACGTGAGATTCTTTGGACACCAATGTGGTAAACCAAAAGCATGAATTGGCAAATTCCTTACTCATTCTAGCTAAATCGGCGATGAAACGCTCCTCTCCTCCATCACACCAAAGTTCCTTTTTCTGACCACCGAAATTGAGCGATGGTTTGCTCTGCTTATTCCCCGTTAGATTCTTCACCTTGCGCAGGTTCGCAGTCTCTGCCTCGTGTTGCGAACTGTGAAATGGCGGATTGCAAATGACTATATCGATGTACTCCTCTTTGGTCAATACTCCGCGAAAAATCCACTTGTCGCGTGATTGATGACGCAGTTCAACTATATCTCCTAGTTCACCATTTTTGTCTACAATCTGCTGTGCCGAGGCCAATGCCGCTTCGTCTATCTCCGTGCCTACAAAAGACCAGCCGTATTCTTGCGTACCAATGATGGGATACACACAATTGGCTCCCACTCCGATATCCAAGCACTTCACTTGATCTCCGCGTGGAATCTTTTTGTAATTGCTTGTTCCGAGTAATTCTGCTACGTGGTGGATGTAATCGGCTCTACCTGGAATGGGCGGACAAAGATATCCTTCTGGAATATCCCAAAAATCAATGTTGTAGAATTTCTTTAGAAGGGCTTTATTTAAGGCTCTAACCGCTTCAGAATTTGAAAAATCGATCGATTCGTCTTGGTACTTATTCAAGTGAACAAATGCAGCTAGCTCTGGACTGTGCTCTACCAATGACTTGAAGTCATAGCGTGAGCGGTGTTTGTTCTTTGGATGTAATCCAGACTTCTCTTTCGGATGTTCTCTTTTTTCTTCAGCCATGCCCTATTGTTCAATAACGGTGCAAAGATACTGCGGAAAATAGGCAATCTGAGGAGTGAAGGAGATCTTTTGAACCTTACTTGCGTGACTAGGCTATTGTTGTTCGCTCACAGGCTCTGCCCAGTCGCCATTTCGAACGAAAACTGTGTATTGAAGGTACTCGGCTCCTTCGTCATCCAAGTCCATGTCTGGAACGATAGGAAGGATCTTGATTGTGGTGTTGAGTCGGCATGAGTTTCCGTATGAACTATCGGCCCCATTGAACTTTAGGATTGACTTGTGGTTTTCTGGAGTCATGCGCTTGAAATCATTGACACCATAGATATACATGAACAAGACAGCATCTGCGGAAATGGGCATCTTCGAATAGTCAGGCCCTGTGCGCATGAACTCAGGAAGTTGGGCACTAGGCATGACCATATAACTATCTACATACAGGAAGTTTACCGACATAATCTTTCCTGCAAGGTTCAAGTCAGACTGTCTCATGAGCGAAGCCAAGGGATGACTTCCATTGACACGGTATTGAAATACATGCGCACTACCGAAGAAACCATAAACCTTTTCTTTCGACATCGAATGAGCTTCGTAAAGCGACTCAAAGTTATTGAACATCACTTGCTCACGGCCTACCTTTTCCTCATAGTACTTCACATTGGCCAGCAATTCCTCGAAGCAATCAACAGGATCTTGAGAGGCTAGATTTTCTTCGATTGCCTGCTTCAAATCAGCGATGACCGACTCCTTATCATAATCAAATGCTACAAAATTTGAATCGACCGAGAGCTTCTCATTAACTAGTTGGTGAACAAGCTTCCAATCCTGTATCTTGTCTACTCCGTAAAAAGTGAATCTATCGGCCGAATCCAGGGATTGATAGAACGTGTGAAACCCAATGTACTTGTCCAAATAATCCTGGTTATTGCGGCCTTGAACGACTGCCCATTTCTCAAGAATTCTCTTCAGTGTTGAATCGTTTCCGGTACGCATAAACTCATTCAAGTACATTGCCTGAGCCACGTCCAATTCGGCCATGTAGGTGCGCACATTATGATTTGCATGTATATGCTTAAAAAATTCAAGGTCAAACTTACAAGACTCATCAAAACCGTGAATTTCTCCCACCAAAAGGACCTTATTCTGTTGGATATCCTCTTCCATGGTACTGAACGAAAATGAATCCTCATTGGCTACAGTTTCGCTGTTGAGCTCTAGATAATCGACGTATTTCCCACCTGTGGCATATTCAATACCACGGAAAGCGCAATAGGCTACTAATACCAGGGCAATGAGGAATAGAATACTTTTCGCAAGGATTTTGAAGAATCGTTTCATGGCAATAGGTTTGGATTGATTGACCCAAAAATGCGGCGATTTGATCTAGTTCAAAATGAAAACCATCCGAAACGTCAAAATCGAAAGACCAACTGTCAATAGGAGATTCTAAACTGAAAAACTATACCTCTGCGTCCAACTGACTCGTAGCCACATGGTAACGTGGATCATCAATGGAAGTCTCGATAATTTCCTCAAAAGCAGGGCTCGCCTTCAACAACAAAATCTTGCATTCAGGGCTCAAGTGAGTGAGACGTACTTCCTTGTCCAGCGCAAGGTACTTGTTGGCGATATTCCGAACTGCTTCAATTCCTGAATGATCCAAAACTCGAGATTCAATGAAGTCGATTTCAATTCTTGCGGGATCGGCTTTGACATCAAACTTGCCGCTGAACGCCTGAACCGAACCAAAAAATAGTGGCCCCCAGATCTCGTAGACTCTTGTGCCGTCGTCCTTCGAACGCTTTCTTGCGCGAATCATCGTTGCGTTTTTCCATGCAAAAACAAGTGCCGAGATAATCACACCCGATACAACAGCAATGGCAAGGTCTTGCCACACCGTGATGGCCGAAACAGCAATCAAAACGATAGCGTCAGAAATAGGAATTTTATTGAGGATGCGGAAACTACTCCAAGCAAACGTTCCGATCACAACCATGAACATTACACCGACCAAAGCCGCAATTGGAATTTGCTCAATCAAAGGTGCCCCGAAGAGAATAAAACAAAGTAAAGCGACAGCTGCCGCGATTCCTGACAATCGGCCACGACCTCCTGAGTTCACATTGATAATCGACTGACCGATCATAGCACAACCACCCATTCCACCGAATAGACCGTTGAGGATATTGGCACCGCCTTGAGCAACACATTCTCTGTTACCGCTACCTCGGGTTTCTGTGATTTCGTCGACTAGATTAAGAGTCATCAAAGACTCGATCAATCCGACAGCTGCAAGTATGAAAGCAGTACCAATCATCATTCCCCAATGTCCGTCAATAGTGCCGAAAAGCCCAAAAATATATCCTTGAAAGCTCGGTAGTGACCCTTGCAGACCGTCACCTCCTCCATCCCGAATGAAAGAGCCTACAGTTCCAACATCCAATCCGCCGAAGATTGTGATACAAGCAACAACTACAATAGCCACGAGCGCTGCGGGAACCTTTTTCGTGAGCTTAGGCAAGAAGTACATGATAGCCATAGTCAAAGCTACAAGCCCCAGCATGATCGCCAAGTTAGTTCCTTGTAACCACTGTGCTTCACCATTCACAGTTTCTTTGAACAGACTCAATTGCGACATGAAAATCACGATGGCAAGTCCGTTTACAAAGCCCATCATTACTGGATGTGGGATGAGGCGGACGAATTTCCCCAGACGCAACACACCTGCCAATATCTGGATTCCACCTACCATGAGCAGACAAATAAACAGCCAACCCAAACCAAGGTTTTCAATAGGCTGTGCGAGTCCTTCTCCAACAACATTTCCTTGTTGAATCATGTACACCATCACTACAGCCATCGCTCCCGTCGCACCGGAAATCATTCCTGGTCGTCCGCCAAAAATGGCTGTTACAATCCCCATCATGAATGCACCGTACAGACCAACGAGTGGTGGAATACCAGCTACAAAAGAGAAGGCTACAGCCTCTGGAACTAGGGCAAGAGCAACGGTAAGACCTGAGAGCAGATCATCCTTGGGATTGAAAGTAAAATTGCGAAAGAGCATGGGACTTGTGTATGGTCGTCAAAAAGTCGGCAAATGTACGCTTTTGGAAGGGAGGGAACTCATAGATTGGCTCACTGTTTATATTCAGCCTTTGGCAAATGCGATGACGGAGAGACATTTGCGCTTGTCGCTGAGCTTAATTGTGAATATCGATGGAGCGTAAATTGGAATCACATAACTGTGTGAAAACTGACCTAAACAGAAGCCTACTAAGAAGGTATAATGTCCTAGATTTGTTTATGAAAACAACTTGAACTAAAATTATTCCTTGATGAAAATTATTCTAATGGGCTTGTTCGCGCTGACAATGTTCACCGCAAATGCACAAATCATTATTTCCGAAGATACTACTTGGGACTCCGATCAAATCTTAACGCAAAGTGTTGTCGTTGAAGAAGGCGCTACACTGACAATTGCTGGAGGTGTTCATGTCACACCTATTTTCTTGGATGTGGATGACAATCAAATTGGAGATATTTCAATTACGATCAATGGCCAATTGGACTTGCAAGGAGATGTATGCAATCGTGTGGTTTTCGAGCCATATGAAGAGACTACTGATCTGCATTTTTGGGAAGGTCTTTATATCAATTCTGTCGATGCCAATAACGATCTCAGGCATTTCAACTTGGAATATTCGCATGTTGGCCTTCAGATTCTTACTGAAGCAATTGTTGACAATGCGTTTATTACCAACTGTCCTGTAGGCATCACCACACAAGGTGGTTCACTTACCACGCTTGAAAACAGCTGGATTTATGGAAATGAAGGGACCGGTGTTCTACTGCTAGGAGGAACGACGACAATCAACAATTCTCGCATTGCCCAAAATGGAAAATTTGGAGTAGCCAATGCATACACTTTCTACCTTGTAATGGGATTTTGTAGTATCGAGGAGAATGCTTGGGGCGGCGTTTATATGGGCGGCGCTAGTACCAACGATATTCAGAACACGACATTCCTAAACAATGAAGGAGCAGGAATTGAGATTTCCGATTGGGCCTTTAACAATGACTTTACTGCTCCTGGAGTTTGGGAAGTCCCGCCTTCGGTTGTGGTTCATACGTGCAACTTTTTGGGAAATGCAGCTTCAACTCATGATTTCATTAGTGCCAATGACTTCGGATTTGTAGATATTCCAGATTGGGGAGCTTGTCAAGATTTGGCTCAACCCAATGTAGACCAAAGCGTCACATTTGAAATTCCATTTGGCCACATCAGTGGACAATCGGCAATAGCGGCGAGATATTGTGGAGGCGGTGATGCTTGGCAGTCATCGTGGGATAGAGTTTATACCCTTCGTAACGCTTATACGGCCGCCGATTTGGCAAGTGCAACGCAAACAGGCTATCTCAGTTGTGAATGTGGCTATGCCAACAACTTAGGAAATCGCTATCACGCGAGTTCGAAGACGTTTGCGGGAAGCTTTGCTCCAACAGACAAGTACTATTGGTTCTTACCTACAAATTCGACAAGTGAGCATGGATTGTGGGATGCGCAGACTAGTCTTAGGATGGGTGGATATGAAGTCTATTCTACAGTAGGAGATGCTGCAGACTTCGACTTTACCAATAACTACTGGGGCACTTTTATAGGTGTAAATGAGCTTGTTTATGATGTCAACAACACCAATACAGATTATTCAGCATTTGTGACTGAGGAGTTTCCTTTTGCCTATGCAGAAGTTGATGATGGTTTGCCAGTCATTCCACTTGGAGACGACACCAACATCTGTGAAGGAACAGGAATCCTACTTGATGCTGGAAATCCTGGATCGGAATACTACTGGTTACCTGGTGAATTCAACACACAAACACTTCAGGTTGACGAAGCTGGAACGTATTCAGTAACGGTAACAAATG
Organism: Gammaproteobacteria bacterium; assembly: GCA_047615865.1. GTDB lineage: Bacteria > Bacteroidota > Bacteroidia > Flavobacteriales_D > Sanyastnellaceae > JADFAK01. Next base: position 72 of record JBLHIB010000019.1, on the reverse strand, counting down.
ACTGTGGATTCAATAGCGCGGAGATCGAAATTATTGCAGTCGATCCATTGCCTTTGACTCCGATCGCTCCTG
>JBLHIB010000018.1:0-42572 GCA_047615865.1 Gammaproteobacteria bacterium | reverse complement strand
AGCCGACATCGAGGTGCCAAACCACTCCGTCGATGTGAGCTCTTGGGAGTGATCAGCCTGTTATCCCCGGCGTACCTTTTATCCTTTGAGCGATGGCCCTTCCATTCGGAACCACCGGATCACTATGTCCTACTTTCGTACCTGCTCGACTTGTCGGTCTTGCAGTCAAGCACCCTTATGCCATTACGCTCTTCGTATGATTACCAACCATACTGAGGGTACCTTTGAAAGCCTCCGTTACTCTTTTGGAGGCGACCACCCCAGTCAAACTACCCACCAAGCACTGTCCTCTTACGAGTTAGAAATCAATCAATTAAAGGGTGGTATTTCAAGGACGACTCCACCACGCCTAGCGACGCAGCTTCAAAGTCTCCCACCTATCCTACACATTAATGGAACAATTTCAATACTAAGCTATAGTAAAGGTGCACGGGGTCTTTCCGTCCCGTTGCGGGTAATCGGCATCTTCACCGATACTACAATTTCACCGAGCTCATGGCTGAGACAGTGCCCAGATCGTTACACCATTCGTGCAGGTCGGAACTTACCCGACAAGGAATTTCGCTACCTTAGGACCGTTATAGTTACGGCCGCCGTTTACTGGGGCTTCAATTCAATGCTTCGTCGAAACTAACATCTCCTCTTAACCTTCCAGCACCGGGCAGGTGTCAGGCCTTATACTTCATCTTTCAATTTGGCAAAGCCATGTGTTTTTGCTAAACAGTCGCCTGGGCCTTTTCACTGCGGCCATGTCCGAAGACATGGCGTCTCTTCTCCCGAAGTTACGAGACTAATTTGCCTAGTTCCTTAGCCATGGATCACTCGAGCGCCTTAGGATACTCTCCTTAACCACCTGTGTCGGTTTGGGGTACGGTTTGTCATTAGCTGAAGCTCAAACGGCTTTTCTTGGAAGAAAATTCATGGCTTCGCTTCGCCCGAAGGCTAGGCTCAACGTACTATTCCGTCAGTACGTAACCACTACATTTCTCCGTCCCCGTTTTCGCACTAAAACAAGTACAGGAATATTAACCTGTTTCCCATCAACTACCCCTTTCGGGTTCGCCTTAGGATCCGACTAAACCTCAGCTGATTAGCATGGCTGAGGAACCCTTGGTTTTACGGCGAGCAGGTTTTTCACCTGCTTTATCGTTACTCATGCCTACATTTTCTTTTCTTAACCCTCCAGCATACCTTACGATACACCTTCGACGGAGATAAGAATGCTCCCCTACCATAAATCTACTGCTTCGGTAGTACGCTTAATGCCCGCTTATTATCCACGCTCAATCGCTCGACTAGTGAGCTGTTACGCACTCTTTAAATGAATGGCTGCTTCCAAGCCAACATCCTAGCTGTCAAAGCAATTGAACCTCGTTTAACCAACTTAGCGTACATTTTGGGACCTTAGCAGATAGTCTGGGTTGTCCCCCTCTCGGACATGGACCTTAGCACCCATGCCCTCACTCCCGGATATATATATTGGCATTCGGAGTTTGTCAGGGTTTGGTAGGCGGTGAAGCCCCCTAGCCCAATCAGTAGCTCTACCTCCAATATACTTTACTCCGAGGCTGCACCTAAATGCATTTCGGGGAGAACGAGCTATTTCCCGGTTTGATTGGCCTTTCACCCCTACCCACAGCTCATCCAAAGACTTTTCAACGTCTATTGGTTCGGTCCTCCACCTCATTTTACTGAGGCTTCAACCTGGCCATGGGTAGATCACCGGGTTTCGCGTCTATCTCCACTAACTAAATCGCACTATTAATACTCGCTTTCGCTTCGGATGCGGATCTGAAATCCTTATCCTCGCTAGTGAAGAATAACTCGTAGGCTCATTATGCAAAAGGCACGCGGTCACCCGAAGGCTCCCACCGCTTGTAAGCAACCGGTTTCAGGGTCTATTTCACTCCCTTCTAAGGGTTCTTTTCACCTTTCCTTCACAGTACTAGTTCACTATCGGTCTCCTAATATATTTAGCCTTACCAGATGGTTCTGGTAGATTCACACAGAATTACACATGTTCCGCGCTACTCAGGATACCACCACTTTATGTCTCAAGTTTGTACGGGCCTATCACCCTCTTTGGACGAACTTTCCAGATCTATTCCAAACTCAATTCACTCAGATTATGTGGTCCTACAACCCCAACAATGCCTAGACATCATTGGTTTGGGCTATTCCCCGTTCGCTCGCCACTACTTAGGGAATCACTATTGTTTTCTATTCCTCTGGTTACTTAGATGTTTCAGTTCACCAGGTTAGCACCCGAAGGTATCTAGACTTCATCTAGATGGGTTACCCCATTCGGAAATCCACGTCTCAAAGGTCATTTGCACCTCAACATGGCTTATCGCAGCTTATCACGTCCTTCATCGCTATTAGGAGCCAAGGCATCCACCGATTGCTCTTATTTGCTTATTTATTATAATCTCTATCAATATATCAAAGAACGTTTCTGCAATGTTTTACCAAACTTTAGTTAACGCCAGTGGCTAAACCGGCACTGTCAACTGCAATTTGCATCACAATAAGTGAGAATCACGGAATCGAACCGTACAAAAACCATTTTCTCTTATTTCAATTTAACCCTGTCTCGTTCGACAAAATTATACTACTATCAGCAGCTAAAACCTATAATAAAGTGGAGAATATCGGAGTCGAACCGATGACCTCCTGCTTGCAAAGCAGGCGCTCTAGCCAGCTGAGCTAATCCCCCAAAACAAATTGACACGTTCGCACATGTCAAGTTTTTTAAAGTAGTCCCAGGCAGACTTGAACTGCCGACCTCTACATTATCAGTGTAGCGCTCTAACCAGCTGAGCTATGGGACTATATAAGTCCATTTATGCTCAACTGTATCATTAAGGGAAAATAATTCCACCTTAAATCAACACTCGCCCTGGGACGTTATCAAGATTTTAAAAAAAATTGCAGCAGCTTCACTATTAAAACACACTCAGAAACTCTAAAAAGGAGGTATTCCAGCCACACCTTCCGGTACGGCTACCTTGTTACGACTTAGCCCCAGTCACTAGTTTTGCCCTAGGCAGCTCCTTACGGTAACCGACTTCAGGCACCCCCAGCTTCCATGGCTTGACGGGCGGTGTGTACAAGGCCCGGGAACGTATTCACCGCGTCATTGCTGATACGCGATTACTAGCGATTCCAGCTTCACGAAGTCGAGTTGCAGACTTCGATCCGAACTGAGACGGAGTTTTTAGATTTGCTCACCCTCACGAGTTTGCATCTCACTGTCTCCGCCATTGTAGCACGTGTGTAGCCCAGGACGTAAGGGCCGTGATGATTTGACGTCATCCCCACCTTCCTCACAGCTTACGCTGGCAGTTTCTTTAGAGTCCCCGGCATGACCCGCTGGCAACTAAAGATAGGGGTTGCGCTCGTTATGGGACTTAACCCGACACCTCACGGCACGAGCTGACGACAACCATGCAGCACCTTGCAAGCCGTCCGAAGAAAGGTCTGTTTCCAGACCGGTCGTCCTGCATTTAAGCCCTGGTAAGGTTCCTCGCGTATCATCGAATTAAACCACATGCTCCACCGCTTGTGCGGGCCCCCGTCAATTCCTTTGAGTTTCAATCTTGCGATCGTACTCCCCAGGTGGATCACTTAATACTTTCGCTTGGACACTGGCCCGGAGGCCAATATCGAGTGATCATCGTTTACGGCGTGGACTACCAGGGTATCTAATCCTGTTCGCTCCCCACGCTTTCGTCCCTCAGCGTCAGTGACAATTTAGTAAGCTGCTTTCGCGATCGGTGTTCTGGGTCATATCTAAGCATTTCACCGCTACATGACACATTCCGCTTACTTCAAGTGTACTCAAGGTCTCCAGTATCAATGGCAATTCTACAGTTAAGCTGCAGGCTTTCACCACTGACTTAAAGACCCGCCTACGGACCCTTTAAACCCAATAAATCCGGATAACGCTTGCACCCTCCGTATTACCGCGGCTGCTGGCACGGAGTTAGCCGGTGCTTATTCGTAAGGTACCGTCAGTTCCGCTCACGAGCGGAAGTTTCTTCCCTTATAAAAGCAGTTTACAACCCATAGGGCCGTCATCCTGCACGCGGCATGGCTGGATCAGGCTTTCGCCCATTGTCCAATATTCCTCACTGCTGCCTCCCGTAGGAGTCTGGTCCGTGTCTCAGTACCAGTGTGGGGGGTCATCCTCTCAGAACCCCTACCCATCGTAGTCTTGGTAAGCCGTTACCTTACCAACAAACTAATGGGCCGCATGCCTATCTCTAACCGCCGGAGCTTTAATTACAGAACCATGTGAATCCGTAATATTATGGGGTATTAATCCAGATTTCTCTGGGCTATCCCCCTGTTAGAGGTAAGTTGCATACGTGTTACGCACCCGTGCGCCGGTCGTCAGCGAAGAAGCAAGCTCCTTCCTGTTACCCCTCGACTTGCATGTGTTAAGCCTGCCGCTAGCGTTCATCCTGAGCCAGGATCAAACTCTCCGTTGTAAATACAATAAATGTTTTCTCCCGGTGTATTCTAATTGATTCGCTGCTGCAATAATTCAAAGAACGTTTTTCTTTTTTGTTCCCTCTCTTTCGATTGGGGGCGCAAAGATAATCACTTTTTTCAATTAGGAAAAACTTTTTTAATTTTTTTTCCAACCCTTCAATTTTCATTCTCTCAAAGTGACTGCCCTTGCGTTCAAAAGCGGGTGCAAATGTACAATGCATTTTGGGTTGAACAAGCCTAAATTCAGTTTTTTTCAAAAAAATATTCTAGCTGTTGAATGTCAGCGCTTTAGACTGTAGCATTTTTTGATAATTTATGTGCGTCACTCCCAATCACCCATTGCCCATTGGTTTACATAAACAGCCATGCGATCCTGATTCGAACAGATAATCAATCACTGCCTATCTTTTTACCAAAATAATCACCCCTTTTAATCCTGTTAGAACAAAAAAAAACACTTCTACCAAATTCCAAAACATAAAACAAACCCCTTTTCCTGAATACAACTGTCATTATATCCACCTCAATTCATCCCGATCAAATCATCTCAATTCAAATCGTTGAGTATTTGGTGGCACAAATTATACTCCGATAGACAATCCCAAACTCCGAATCCAACTTGTTGACCCAATAATTTTTGCACTATCCATTCTATCCAAACTCCACAATAGGCAAAACCAAACCAATTTATATGCGAGCGTGCCTCCATTTGAACAGCACATCAAATTCATGGATGCAGTGATTCCTTAAATTCATGCCCCATTTACCACTATATTGAAATCGGCTTATTGCCTCCTGTCAAGTAAATGATCATCTATTCGTGGAGGAAATTTCTCCGAATGACTAAAAAGCATCCCCATAATAAATAGGTATACTTTTTCAATAAAACAAGAACTGCAGCAAAATACTTTTCGACTCATTAAATTGCCCCAATTAAGAAGATTAAGCAGTATTCTATCCGTTGATCTTTACCTAAAGAGTCTGAGCGCCATCACAGAAGCATATGCTGTCAACTATAATTCCTGCCAATACAGCATCGTATTTGCCAAAGGCTCGATAGACGTATGTCACAAAATAACATGAACCAATGTTATCCTACTTCTTTGAATAGACAACTTCACCATTGACTATGGTATATTCTACCTGGACTTCCAATATATCGACCTCCGGAATTTGCATAATATCCCGATCGAGCATGACCAAATCGGCCAACTTACCTGGCTCGACTGTACCTTTCTCACCTTCTTCAAAATTTGCCATTGCCGCCCAGAGAGTCATGCCAAGTAAAGCATCTTCACGTGATAAAGCATTCTCCATTTGGAAACCTTCTTTAGGAAAGCCCTCAACATCCTTCCTTGCGACCGCAGCATAGAAGGTTCGAAGAGGTGAAATCCCTTCAACCGGAAAATCAGTACCCAGAGCGATTATTCCAATCTGCTCTTTAAGATCATTATACGCATATGCCCGTCGAACTCTATTCCTTCCTAGCCGCTCACCAGCCCAATACATATCACTCGTGGCATGGGTTGGCTGCACACTGGGCACAATTGAAAAGTCAGCGAACCTTCGCCGATCTTTACTATGGAGAACCTGAGCATGTTCAATGCGCCATCGTTTATCGTTATGTCCTTCCAATACATTCCCATAAACCTCCAGCATCGTTCTATTGGCGCTGTCTCCAATGCAATGGGTATTCATCTGGAACCCTGCATCAAAAAGCTGCTGTGCTCTAAATTGGTAATACGAGATGCTATCGAGCAGAAATCCTGTATGCAAAGAATCCTCTGCGTCACTGTATGGCTTAACCAAGCACGCCCCCCTGCTCCCGAGCGACCCATCAGCATAAAACTTGAAAGAGCGTACATTAAGTCTATCAGTTTTAATAGGGCCTGTTTCAAACAAAGCTTCGAAGTTCAGAGGGTCATCAGACATCATGGCGTAAATCCTCATCTTCAGCCTACCATCGTCTTGCATAATCCGTATGAGGTCTACTTCATCAATGTCCAAGCCAGCATCATCGACTGTAGTCAGTCCTACACCAAAGCAATTAGCTTGTGCCGAAATCAACGCCTTCTCCAAAGTTTTAGTATCATTCTCTGGCATACGATCAAAAACGAAACTCATCGCATTATCGATTAAAACCCCAGTAAGTTGCCCTGATTTAACCATTAGCTCTCCACCTTCAATTTCAGTTGCCACCGACAATCCTGCTAGCTCCAATACCACTTGGTTGACGAGAATAGCATGTCCATCTATGCGCTTGAGTACTACTGGCCTATCAGGAAACAATGAATCTAACATTTGTCGGTTTGGGAACACCTGTGTATCCCAATCATTCTGGTCCCATCCCCTGCCTACTATCCAAGCTTTGGAATCAGGACTGGCTTGATTTACGACCCTATCTATAACCTCTTTAAAAGATTTTGTTCCAACTAAATTCACGTCTTGCAAGGTCAGACCATAACCCAGAAAATGACAATGTGCGTCAATAAAACCTGGGTATACAGCTTTAAATGCCGCGTCTATGATGTGCTCGCTTCTATACTTGTTGAGTATTTGCCTTTCAGCTCCGACCTCAATAATTTTACCATCGCGAATAGCCACTGCCTGTACTATATCATTGGTAGAATTAAGAGTATAAATCCGAGCGTTGTGGATGATAAGGTCTGCCGACTCGTGCTTAATTCCACACGCGGAAAGAATTGTCGCCACTGCAATAACAAGGAAGAAATGCTTTTTCATGAATTGGTATTTGAAGCTAATATATCAACTAGAATCTAAGCAGTCGACCTTCTCTGTGAAGTCCTAGCTAAGAAAACCTACCTACTCGATGGAAATTGTCTGTAGATCGCATCAAAACCACGAATGAACTGCTCAACGCGTATCTAATTTTTTGAGTCCTTTCCTCCTGAACCTACTGCAAGCATATGTACTTATGCCAATATGACTGAGATCCGCCAATAAGTGTATATTAAGAACAGCTATGGAGCTAGATCTCACAAAATAATCCGATTGCATCACTCTAACCAAACCATGAAAGACACAACTCCCTGTATATCAATAACTTCAGTCTTTAAAACAATATAACTCACATTCTGCTTAATACTTCTCATCCGACCAAACCTCACTGAAACGCAGGCCTGTACGTAAAACATCTGCCACTAAACAAGTGTGGCACACAGAATGAAGGAGCGTATACCTTGTTAATAATAAATCCAATCACACACGTGTTTGGGAAGTTCAAACGTTATATTTGTTAGAAGCCAATACAATTACCGAATGGAATTTGAGGAAAGATGGGATAACCAACGCAACTTTGCACAGGTCGTTGGAAGGTATGAATTGATGATTGCGTCAGGTGATCAAGTCTATTTTGATATTGATGAGCTTGAAGTAATAATCGAGCACTATTTTGAGAAAGGTTCAATTGACCAAGCGATCAATGCTATACAGTATGGGTTAGAGTTGTTCAACAATGCTTCAGTTTTACTTTTGCGAGAAGCGCAGATATATGCTGTGATGGGAAAACTCTCAAAGGCAATTCCGAAGTTAAAACACCTGTTAGAAATTGAGCCTTCAAACGATGAGATCTATCTATCTCTGGCTTCTGTCTATAGCCAGCTGCGAGATCATAAAAATGCGATAAGCAATTTTAAGCTTGCATTGAAGAATAGCGAGGATGGATTCAGAGATGAGATCTACATAGATTTATCGCTGGAATATCAAAGCTCAGGGAACTGGGACGATGCTATACGCACTCTTCACACTGCTTTAAAATCAAACCCCGAAAACGAAACAGCTTGTTATGAGTTGGCACATTGTTATGAGACGTGTGATCGTCTGGGTTTAGGTATCAGGTTCTTTACTGATTTTCTCGACGAACACCCATACAGTTTTTCGGCATGGTACAATCTGGGATTGATTTTCATGAAGCAAGAGGATTACAAGAAAGCCATTAACGCTCTTGAATTCTGCGTTGCCATTGAAGGAGAGTTTCTGCCAGCCCTTCATGATTTGGCTACGGCCTACTTTGAGGCTGATGAATTTGAACGAGCCATAGATATCGTAGAAGACATTTTTAGACTTGAGCCTGAGGATGCCAACTTACTGACCTTCGCAGGAGAAGCATATGAAAAAATGGAGATGCCTGATCGCGCATTGAAATTCTATGATCGTGCGATTCAAGCAGACGGTCTATTCATGGAGGCATACTTGGGAAAGGCAGTGGCCTTAGAAATGAAAGACCAAATAGAAGATGCCGTCGTGTATTTAGAAATCGCCGCGGAGCTGGACAAATCAGGACTTGCTCAAACTATGTTGGCCGAGTGTTACGCTAAGCATGGCGCTCGTGACAAGGCAGAAAACAATTACAAAGACCTTACAAGTCGATTGGCACACTACATTGATGGGTGGCTTTCTTTCTCCGATTTCTTTGGAAAAGAAGGTGAATATTCACTCGCGTTGGAGTGCATCGAAAAAGCCTTAGCAGAAAATCCTCATGATGGTGCATTACTTTACAGGAAAGTCGGTTATTTGCATGCGCTAGGCCATGGTGATCAAGCGTTAGTTTTATTTGACTACGTGTGTGCATCTGGATACAAGGAACTTGAAGAGCTCCTCGAAACATATCCAGAAATCCTGAAAGATCCCACATTCGCGCTTCGCATTGAAGAAATTTGCAAAACATGAACTTTACATTAAAACACCTTCCTGAACGTCCAGCTAGACCCCGTGAAAGCGGAGTCACAATGGTAATGGACAAAGGACTAAGTATACGTCAAACTGAGAATTTTCTTGAAAATTGCGGCGAACTGGTTGACATTGTCAAACTAGGTTTCGGAACTAGCTACTTTTCAAAGAATCTGCAGGAAAAAGTCAACCTTTATAAAGAGGCTGGTATGAAAACATATGTAGGCGGCACTCTTTTCGAGGCTTTTTACGTACGAGGCCAGATAGACGACTATTTCCGATTTCTAGACAAGTTTGGTATTGACACGCTTGAAATAAGTGATGGTTCCATGTTTATCGATCACGATATTAAATGTGAACTAATCACCAAGTATGCTAAAAATTATACTGTCTTAAGTGAAGTTGGTTCGAAAGAAGAAGGTATACTTATAAGTCCTGCAAAATGGATACGGATGATGAGTAACGAACTTGCGGCTGGAAGCTGGAAGGTGATCGCCGAAGCCCGCGAAAGCGGAAATGTTGGTATCTACAGACCAAACGGTACTGCCCATGTTGTGCTTATCAATAAAATTCTCGCAAAAGTAAATCAAACTGATATTCTTTGGGAAGCTCCAATTAAGAGCCAACAAGTCTGGTTTATTAAACAATTTGGTGCAAATGTCAATCTTGGAAACATTTCAGCTTCAGAGGTCATTCCGCTAGAATGTCTGCGAGTTGGTTTGCGTGGCGACACATTCGAAACCTTTCTTCCAGAATCTCTTATTACATCATAATATCAATCTAACATTCTATTTCAATGGAAGATATTTCTCCTTTAGATCTGAATCTACGAATTCAGAATGGCGAAGAAATCCAGATTATCGACATTCGAGAGGAACACGAAATTGCCGTATGTACCATAAATGGATTGCATATTCCAATGGCTGAAATTTTAGAACGTCGAAATGAAATTCGATTGGACATCCCTGTTGTTATACACTGTCGATCAGGACAAAGAAGTGCTGCTGTAATTCATACATTGAACACCAAGTTTCAATTCAGCAACTTGTTGAACTTGCAAGGTGGAATTGTTGGCTGGGCCCAAAGTGTCGACAGCTCTTTAGAAATCTATTAATTTATGGCGCGGTCTGGTAAAGAATATATTGGGTTAGCACTTCGAGGAATAGCGATGGGTGCTGCTGATCTAGTGCCAGGTGTATCCGGAGGAACAATTGCTTTTCTAACGGGAATCTATGAAGAGCTTCTCGAAACGTTAAGTAACATCAATCTCGCACTTTTCTCAACTCTGAAAAAAGAAGGGTTTGGGGCAGTATGGAAACAGCTCAATGGAAATTTTCTTGTTGTGTTGTTCGCAGGGATATTTCTGAGTCTCTTTTCTCTGGCCAAATTGATCAAACATCTTCTCGAATTTCACGACCATTTGCTTTGGGCTTTTTTCTTTGGATTGGTTGCCGCTAGTATTATATATGTTGGCAAACAAGTATCAACTTGGTCCACATCGGCAATTATTGGATTCATCGTAGGTACTGTATTAGCATACTTCATCACCCAACTCCCACCTATGGGAACTGGAACAGAAACCTGGTACATATTCGTTTGCGGAGCGATAGCTATATGTGCAATGATCCTACCCGGAATATCAGGTAGTTTTATTTTGTTGATTTTGGGTGCTTACGAAGTGGTCATCACAGCAGCATCCGATCGTGACATTGGTATCCTCGGTGTTTTCGCTTTAGGCTGTCTGACTGGGCTAATGACCTTTAGTCGCCTGCTCAATTGGATGTTCAAACACCATAAGAATGTTACTATCGCCGTTTTAACTGGATTTCTCTTAGGCTCAATAAGTAAGCTTTGGCCCTGGAAAATCAATCTCGAACTGCTGTACACACACAGGAGCGGCAAAGAAGACTGGCTTCAATCCAATACCATGCCCGGTCAATTTATCGGAGACCCTCAACTCGGCTTCTGCATAGGGCTAGCGATTCTTGGATTTGCTCTTATTTTTGGAATGGAGCGTTTGGCTGTAAAGTCTGATCGATGAAAAAGTTTGGACTTATAGGAAGGAAATTAGGGCATTCATTTTCTCAGGCCTATTTCAATCAAAAGTTCATCGATCTACATATCCCAGATTCAGAGTACAACCTATATGAGCTAGATAACATTGACGATTTTATCGACTTAATTCTGAACAACCCCGATATTGTGGGGTTGAATGTCACTGTACCCTACAAAGAAAGTGTGATTCCTTTTCTCGATTCATTGTCTCCTGATGCTAGTGCTATTGGAGCTGTCAATACTATCATTATTGACAAGAACGGGAAGACAATAGGACACAATACGGATACCAAAGGTTTCGGCCAAATGCTCAATAAACACCTACCTATAATTCAAACTAGCGCACTTGTGCTAGGAACAGGGGGTGCTTCAAAGGCAGTTTGTCATGTCCTCGAGCAGCAAAGCATTAAGATAACTAAGGTTTCTAGACAACCCACGCAGGACACTGTCTTGTACCAAGAACTTGGCAAAGAGCATTTCGACACCCACAGACTTATTATCAATACCACCCCGTTAGGCATGTTCCCCGATATTGATTCGTCCCCTGCCATAGAATATAACTTAATCACACCTCGACATATGCTTATTGATTTGGTCTACAATCCTCCCCTCACAAGGTTTTTAGCACAAGGCAAATGCAATGGAGCCATAGGAATCAATGGGCTAGAAATGCTCCATGCACAGGCCGAAGCAAGTTGGAATATTTGGAATAGCAATCTACAAAGCCAACTCTAACCTCTTCAATGACCTTGATCAGGTTTCTGCTTGCCCCTAGCGAATAAAGAAGTATTTATTATAAAATGGAATACATGAAGATTCATCAACTCTTGGCATTAACGTCGGTACTTTTTGGCTTCACCTGCTTTGGTCAATCGAACCAATTAACCTTGGAATTAAGCTGGCGACTAGAATCTTCAGATACTAACATCATTGTTCCTGCTGTTGTTCCAGGATGCGTCCATCTAGACTTGCTGGCAAGTGGAATAATCTCAGATCCATTTTATGGAAATAACGAAGCAAGCGTTCAATGGATCTCAGAAAAATCATGGACTTATATTTCAGAGCCATTTTCAATTGATTCGTCCATTCTCAACTTCAAAAATTTAAATCTACAGTTCAATTGTTTAGACACTTACGCCAAGGTATGGCTAAATGATGTTCATATTCTAAGTGCCAACAACTATTTCAGGCAATGGCATGTTCAGGCAGAAACTTTGCTCCTCCAAGATGGTAATGTCCTCAAAATCGAATTTCAGTCTCCGCTTATTACCGGTCAAAAATTGGTGAACACTCTAAAACATGCCTTACCTGGTGAAGCAATAAGGGCCGTAACAAGAAAACCTCAATTCCATTATGGATGGGATTGGGGACCAAAACTGACTACGAGCGGTATACAAGGAGACATCAATTTATGCTACTCCAATGGAGCAACTATTGAGAACGTCTGGCTCAAGCAAACTCCTATCGAAAATGGATCTACACGTCTTCAATGCTTCACTGAAATTAAATGCCAAACACCATTTTATGGAGAATTAGAAGTTGAAATTGGTGGGTTCAAAGTTTCAAAATCCGTTGCCATCAGCGCCGGCCTTAATACAGTGGACATCACCATAGTGCTCCCGGAATCTTTCCCAAAATGGTGGCCTGCTGGATATGGAGATCAAGTCATGCACGAGTTAAGCTACCGCTTAAAATCAAAGGAAGGCAAGATAGATGACAAGGAAGTTTTATTCACTGGAATCCGCAGTATTGAATTAATCAATGAGAATGATTCATTGGGAACATCCTTCTTCTTCAAAGTGAATGGCCAACCCATTTTCATGAAAGGAGCGAATTACATTCCCCAAGACATCTTTCAAACGAGAGTGGTGCAGAATGATTATAAGAAAACACTTCAAGCGGCCAAGGATTGCGGAATGAATATGATCCGTGTTTGGGGAGGTGGGATATATGAATCCGAAAAGTTTTACTCTTTATGCGATTCTTTGGGGATACTCGTATGGCAAGACTTCATGTTTGCATGTGCTATGTATCCTGGAAACAAAGAATTCATTCAAAATGTTGAAGAAGAAGCACAGTTTCAAGTTAAGCGCTTGTCTCCTCATCCATGTATGGCTATCTGGTGTGGGAACAACGAGTCATCCGAAGGATGGCACCGTTGGGGATGGCAAAACAACCTCGGGTTCATGGAACGGAGAAAGGTTTGGCGAGCATATCAATGTCTTTTCCAAGACAAATTGTCCAACACCGTGGCTTCATTTTCATCTATACCCTATTGGGAAAGCTCCCCTAGTTTAGGCAGAGGAGACCCACAACACCAATTTGAAGGAGACGCACACTATTGGGGAGTTTGGCACGACGCCGAACCATTTGAAAATTTCGAATTGAAAGTTCCCCGGTTCATGAGTGAATTCGGTTTTCAATCATTTCCTTCGATGCTTTCGATCAATAGTTTTTCTGAGCCCTCAGATCATTCACTTGAGAACCCAAAAATTCTCGCTCACGAAAAACACAGCAGAGGTGTAGCTTTAATCAATGAATACATGCTTCGTGATTTTGGTGTTATACCTGATAAATTCGAAGATTATGTCATCCTTAGTCAGTTTGTACAGGCCGAAGGCATGCGTAAAGGAATTGATGCTCACCGCATCGCCCAGCCTTATTGCATGGGGACTTTGTATTGGCAATTAAACGATTGTTGGCCTGCCGCATCTTGGAGTAGTATCGACGATCTAGGAATTTGGAAACCATTGCAATGGATTGCAAAAAACTCATTTCAGCCAACCCAACTAATGTTTGAAATCGATAGTCTTCAGATTAAAGGATATTTGATTGGAGATCGAGGAATTGATAAGGGTCACCCTCTTCAATTTGTTTTCAAATTGATCAGCTTTTCTGGAGAGACAATATATGAAGAGACTTTATCTAGTGAGAGCGATGGTAGTTGTTCGCAAGAAATATTCTTGAAAGGCTTAAATGATTTTGACGGGCTTGAACTGAACAATTGCTTCGCACAAATGAATCTCGTAGATCGATCAATACAACTCGATCTAATCATTAGCACTTACTTAATAGCACCAAAATATTTAAAAATACAACCTTCGAATATCGAGCTTAGCCAAGTAAATCATGGACCTGCTGCCCAAATAACAATTAGGACGGAAACTTATGTTCCTCGCGTTTGGTTGTTCAGTGATGTCAAAGGTACATTTAGCCACAACTACTTCCCATTGTTTCCAGGTCAAGAAATGGTAGTCCAGTTCACGTCAGAAACAGGAGATAAGGGAACCATTCGTGCAAAAACTATGAATGATTTTATTGCAGATTAATCTCGGGAAAAACTAGCTAAAATTGAATCGCTATTTTTTCTACTGTCTCGCCTTTGTTCTTCAATTGCATATTTAAGGACTCAGTCTTAACTTCCTTCTTTGCTTCAACTTCAACAGTATAGCTTGTATTGCCGGGAAGGTTCACGCGCACCATTCCAAGCTTGTCTGTTTTCTTAATTACCAAGGGTTTGTCACTTCCTAAAACCAAAATTCGAATTTCGGCCCCTTTGATAGGCTTGTTATCTGAATCTGTAATATTACAAATGAGCGTCCCATAACCGCTTTTGTCATACCCTTGACTAATCAATTGGTAACGTGACACATCAATTTCGTAGATATCTCTTTCTCCATTTGAATCATCGTACTCCGCTGCTATGAGTAATTTCTGATTGTCTTTGGTCAATGAGAACGTAGATTCCTCGTTCACTGTATTGATTGGGAAACCTAAATTGATTGGAATAGACCATTGACCATTTACAAATTCAGACTTAAATATATCATAGCTGCCCATTGTTTGGTGACCATCAGAAGAGAAGTAGATCGTTTTGCCATTTGGATGAATAAATACAAATTTCTCATCCATCTCAGTATTGATAACATCCCCGAGGCTTTTAGGACTGCCCCAATCGCCATTGCTCTTTTTCTCCGATACATAAATATCTCCTTGACCTAGGCCCCCTTGTCGTTCGCTGATGAAATACAAAAAATCTCCATCTGAAGTTATGCTGCAAGAGCCTTCAAAGTAAGTCGTATTGATAGGTCGTGGTAATTTCTCAGGAGCTCTCCACTCATCTTGATGCACATCCAATGTGGAGACAAAGATATCACCCGCATTATTGACATTGTTCTTATAAACGAACATCTGATTGCCTTGAGGATTAACACTCAATACTGCGTCATACATCGGAGTATTTACAAATCCGTCGACTCCATATGAACTTTCCCACTCCCCTGTCTTATCATTCCATTTGCTAGTATAAATGTCCTCATAGAATTTATAATCCCCATGCTCATCAATTTCTCCACCCTCTGTGTCTGATCGACGTGCAGTAAAAAACAATTGTTTTCCATCAGCCGTGATTGAAGGAGCATATTCATCAAATCGAGAATTAATTTCTCTTCCCATGTTTATGATAGTAATATCCACAGGGTATTTCATTCTTTCTCTCGCATACACACATTCTTCCATGTGTTTCTTAGCCAAGAAATTACTGAAATTATTCCAAAGCTTTTCATCCAGACTGGCCAGGAAAGTGAAGACTGCCAAATTTGATTTGGTCACTTCCAGATCGTATTCAACTTTTCCTCTCTTCGCCAAATATTTTCCAAAAGCATTAATGGCATCGTCTAGCTCAGCTAAGCGATGATGTATTTCGCCGTAAAAGAACAGCACATCTTCCTGCACCTCAGGCTCATGCACTACTGCTTTATCAAGGTACTCTTTGGCTAAATCGTATTTTTTCAAGTTGTAGTGGCATCTTGCGGTCCAGTAATGCGCAGCCGCATTATCTGGCTCAACCTTGAGGATCTCCCTATATAAGGTAAGAGCTCCACGCATATTATTGAGATTATAATCGTGCTTCGCAGCAATCATCTTAGCAGAAGCCGCAGCTCCTTCGAACAGTCCAGTATCGGTCGTATCAGCGTCTTGTGCTTGTGCCTTGTTCGACACAAATGCGAGAGCCAAAAGACAAATAGAAAGGCGGAAAATGTATTGTTTCATTTGATTGCGAATTTTCAGAACAAAAGAACGAAAAAGATCATAGAACTCTACCTACTATTATGATCCTAGTTTTTTATCCTTTGATGTTGAAAGTTAATAAAGTAAACAGAGAAGCATAGCTCTAAATCTCTGAAATTTGACTTCATGAGCAACTCATCTACCGAATCCAACTCGAATCACGACGGGCTAGACCAAATGTCCGTCCAAGAGCTACTAACCGGAATCAATCAAGAAGATCAAACTGTCGCTCACAGCGTGCAAAAAGTGATCCCAAAAATCAGTCATCTAGTAACCTGCTTGGTTGAGCGACTAAAAGAAGGTGGAAGGCTGTTTTATATTGGTGCAGGAACTAGTGGCCGACTTGGAGTTGTCGACGCATCCGAATGCCCTCCGACATTTGGTGTGACTCACGAAATGGTCGTAGGTATTATTGCCGGCGGAGACTCAGCCATTCGCAAAGCAGTGGAAAACGCGGAAGATGATTATGACCGCGGATGGAATGACCTACAAAAGCAAAAAATCACAACAAAAGACTTCGTAATAGGAATTGCCGCCAGCGGAAGGACACCATATGTTATTGGTGCGCTTGATCATGCACAACAGGCCGGAATATCAACTGCCTGCATAGCTTGTAATTCCAATACGGAGGTTGCCCGATTTTCAGACTTTCCAGTTGAATGTGTTGTAGGGCCTGAATTTGTTACTGGAAGCACACGCATGAAATCGGGAACAGCACAAAAGCTCATCTTGAATATGATATCTACATCGGCCATGATTCAATTGGGAAAAGTTAAAGGCAACAAAATGGTCGATATGCATTTGAGCAACCAAAAACTGGTAGATAGAGGTACTCAAATGGTTATGGAAGAAACTGGATTAGATCAAGTTACGGCCAAATCGTTGCTCCTAGCTGAGGGCAGTGTCAGGGATGCTGTCGCTAAATTCGAGAAAGAAAAGACCTAAGAATCAATCGTGCCCCAGCGGAGGCGGTTATCTTTGCAGTAGGAAACACGTTATCAAGCCTGAATTCAGAGCGACCTTGGAAGCCCCTGAAATGAATTGCGAGAATCGGGTTTTCAACTGGAAAACAATAGCCGCAGATGGGATTGGCTCCCAAAACAATAAATGCACACTTTAGAACCATATTACAATTGGCGACTACATTACGTTGCTAGCGAAGATCCGAGAAGTCCATTTTTCGATCGCGAATACAGCGAGTTTTCGTATTCACAGGCTCTTTATAACCACCTCATTCATCCACAATGGGACGATTTTGGCTCTTCAACCTTGTTTCTGAAAGTGCTTTTCGCTGATTATTCGGACGGATTTTGCGTGATTGAGTTGATGGGAGAGTGGAATGATTGTTTGCACAACGACATTATGATTCTCAAACGTGACATCATTGAACCGATGATGTCAGAGGGTATTTGCCGCTTTATTCTTATCGGGGAAAATGTTTTGAACTTCCACCAGTCGGACGATTGTTATTACGAAGAATGGTTCGATGAAGTTGAAGATGCTGATGGATGGGTGGCTCTAGTAAATTTTCGCGACCATGTTCTTGAGGAATTTGAAGCGGCGAATGTGGACAGCTATTTTGTGATGGGCGGCAAGATAAATGAACTGGATTGGCGCACTCATACACCGCGAATGGTCTATAATAAAATAGGTGAGCACGTTCAGAGAAGGTTGGGCCCCCTCATCTAATCAACCCATCGATAATTTTTCAATTACAACTTTATCGATAGGGAGGGTCATGTCATTTTCACTGGCATTCACCAATTTTAACCATCTAAACTTTTGACTTGAGCCTTTGGCAAATGAGTCACCACTTTGTGTGAATTTGAACTCCGGATGTGACGCTAACCGCGCTTTGTAATAAATACTAATGATTTGGTCATTGTCTCGAAAAGCAGATTTCTGGAAGAATTCCGTGGTGTAGAAATGACTCAAAACTTCAATCTCTTGTCCCAGTTCTTCTATAGCCTCTCGTTTGGCACAATCGATGACTCCTTCGCCGTATTCAAGTCCGCCTCCAGGGAACTTACACACCAATTTGCCATAAATCATCTCATCTGAAACCAAAATCGAATCGCCCTTATCATTGAAAAGGATGAAGTAAACCCGAATATTAAAATTATCAATTTGCTTCATGACCCAACTTTTGTAGCTCGAAGCATTTCTCTCTTTCCTGGGGGCCCTGGTAATCTTTCCATTTCAAACCCACAAGACTTAAGATCTCTTCGCACTTGACCTTTTGCACAATAAGTCACCAAAATGCCTCCCGTTTTCATACAATTGTAGAGTTTCTGAAAACAATCTACAGTCCACATCTCTGGCTGCGCCCGAGGACCAAAAGCGTCATAGTAGATCAGGTCAATTGAGTTGGGTTCGAGCGCAGCTTCTTGAAGTGTGCTTTTGATGATCTCCAAATCAAAGGATTCGCTGAGCTTGGTGTGTGAAGTGCAGGAGACTATAGCTTTGAGAAATTTGTTATCTATCAGCGGCATTCCTAATTCAATTACCCTGCTCCACTCAATTGGCGTTAGGGGCTTTGGCTCCAACGCGCGATAATAAACTTTACGATTCAGTGCTTCTGAAATTGTTAGCATGCAATTTGTACCCGTACCAAAGCCAACTTCCAAAATGTTCACATCAGAATTATTAGCAAACTGATTTAAGCCGTTTTCAATAAAAACGTGCAAAGATTCAGTCACCGCTCCATGTCTAGAATGATAAGTTTCATCAAGTTCATCCACATAAAGTGAAAGTGAGCCGTCATTCGTTTCGATCCAAGATCTCATAATAATTTCTTACGGCTAAAGTACGGCGCGAGAGGGTTATTGCATTCAAAGATGTATGAGAAAAGTAGATTATTCCATTCTTAGCCGATTAACAATGCGATGTGTGCGACAAAAAATTGCATGGGCTAAGTTTAAAGTATATCTAATAAATTTGTGGTTATGAGAAGATGTTCATTTTTGGTTGTTTTGATTGCAGTGGCACTTAGTTGTTTGTGCTCGAACGAGATGATGAGTCAGAATTGGGTAAAGCTGCGCCAATCTGGAGCCACACCTTCTGAAGTAAAAGCAGAGTTCAATACTGAATGGTCGAATCGTGAATACGTGCGAGGAAATGGATACAAGCAACATGAAAGGTGGAATTATTTTTGGCATAATCGAACGGAGCACGGCGGTCTAGCCAATGCCAATTCGCAAGAGTTTCTTTCCTTGCTAACAGCTCGCTCTAATTCAAGCAACAACCGAGCCGCCGGAAATTGGGAGCCTATGGGATTATCTAGCTGGGATTCAAACAGCTATGGACCAGGTAATGGACGAATAAACATCATTGCCATAGATCCGAATAATGATGAAAATATTTATGTCGGTACACCTTCAGGAGGAATATGGAAATCTACAGATGCCGGTAGTTCATGGACACCGATTGGTGACCAATTATCAGTTTTGGGCGTTTCTGGAATCGTCATTAGCCACGAGGATTCCAACGTTATATATATCGGTACTGGAGATAGAGATGGAAATGACACCTATAGTCTTGGAGTATTCAAATCAATAGATGGCGGAGATTCTTGGCAGACAGCTGGCCTAACTTGGCCTTTATCAAATACCGTGAAAACTAACAAGATGCTAATGCATCCGTTAAATGCAGAAACAGTTTTCACTGCTACATCAGACGGTCTTTTCCGAACCCTAAATGGTGGTATTAGTTGGACCGAAATACTTTCAGGTAATGTTCAGGATATTGAGTTCAACTCAGGCGATTCGGACATCATCTATGCTGGAAAAGACAGAATCTATGTTTCTATCGACGGTGGAGATAATTTTAATCCGGTTACAAATGGATTGCCAAGTCCTTCAACAGTTGGGCGAATTTGTTTAGCGGTAACACCTGCAGACCCGGCAATACTTTACGCGATGTATGCCGATGACGATTCATACGCTTATCAAGGATTATATCGTTCGATCGACATGGGAGAAAATTGGCAATTGCAATCTGATAGTCCCAACTTAATGACCTCAGATGCCAATGGCTCAGCCTTGTGGGGCCAGGCTTGGTATGACATGGAATTGACTGTGTCTGACACTGACGTTGACCGGATAATTGTAGGAGGTGTGAATTTATGGGAATCCAGTGATGCTGGCGAGAATTGGGAGCTGAATTCTTACTGGACCTATCCAGCCGATGCAGGACTCAACTATGTACATGCCGACATTCATCACCTTTCTTTCAACGATGGCATACTTTGGTGCGGAACTGACGGAGGAATTTTTCGATCGATTAACAGTGGAAACACATTTTCAGATTTATCGGATGGCTTAGAGATAAGTCAGTTTTACCGTTTTTCCTCCTATGCGGGAAATTCTGACTTGGTGATTGGAGGAACTCAGGACAACGGCACAAACTTGCGAGAGTCTGGCTCATGGACTCATGTATTGGGAGCAGATGGCATGGAGGCAATCATCCATCCAAGTGATCCATCGATCATGTTTGCCTGCACGCAATATGGAGATATTCACAAATCAACCGATGGTGGTCAGAGTTTTGATTGGTCTGCAAGTGGCATAAGTGAAGACGGTCCATGGGTCACTCCATATATAATGAGTCCTGTTAATTCCAATGTCATGTACGCTGGATTTGGCAACGTATGGCGCTCTTCGGACCAGGGAGATAGTTGGAGTCAGATTTCAGATTTCGACAATCAGGAAATGCAAGCATTGGCAATGGGTGCAGCTCAGCCCAATACTATTTATGCCGCAACCAATAGCAATTTTTACAAAACGACAAACGGAGGCAACGATTGGGTCAGCATAGAATCTGGATTACCAAATGAGACCGTGAGCTTCCTTGCAGTAGATCCTGTCAATGCTGACCGTATTTGGTGTACATATTCTGGATTTGATGAGAATGAAAAAGTGTTTTACTCGTCCGATGGGGGCGAGACCTGGGAAAATTTGAGTGCCAATCTTCCCAACTGCCCAGTGAACTGCATTGTATACGACAAGGAAACAGAGAAAGGAGTTTATATTGGCACAGACCTCGGTGTCTTTTACACAGACGAGACACTGGCCAATTGGGAGATTTTTGGCGATGGACTGCCAAACGTGATCGTATCTGAATTGGAGATCAATTACAGCGAATCAAAACTACTGGCCGCTACTTTTGGACGTGGAATCTGGCGCTCTGACATGTGGTCCAACCCAACAAACGCCCCTGTGGCTATGGCCTCAGCATCACCACAATTTGTATGTGAAGGTGGGAGCATATCTTTTACAGATATGTCCTCGCTGAACACACCGGAATGGTCATGGACATTTCCTGGAGGCACCCCATCTATTAGCACCGAGCAACATCCTGAAGTACTTTATGAAAGTCCCGGATATTACGACTATTCATTGGAAGTCAGTAATTCTGCAGGAGTTTCGACTTGGGACTGTGAAGGATGCATACATGTATATCCAAATGAGGGAAGTCAGCAGCCATTTGTTGAGGGTTTTGAAACTACAGAAGACTTTAATGGCAGTGACTGGCACATTGGTAATGTGGGTCCAATTACCTGGGAATTAACAGGTGGGGCCTCTCATTTCGGGAGCAAATGTGTAATGTTGAATAACTACGCCATCGACAACGAAGAGATTCATACGCTTACATATCATCCAATTGACTTAACAACTGTGGAAGATGGGGAGACTTTGTACCTCACTTACTGGTACTCATTTGCAAACATATCCGGCGATAATTCGGATAGATTCAGAGTATATATGTCGACTGACTGTGGCGAGAGCTATACTCTTAAGCAACAGATTAACACACTTCAGCTGCCAACTTCTGAAGCTAGTGACTCGCCCTTTTATCCTCAAGAAGCAGACAATTGGTCCTTTGAGGTTTACGCCTTTGAACCAAGTGAAATCACTTCAAGTGTGAGTGTGCAGTTTTGGTTTAGAACTGGAAATGGAAACAACTTATTCATCGATGACATAAACATTTCACAAAACATCAATGGCTCGATCACTCCAGTTGCTATGAATGGCCTGACGGTATATCCCAATCCATCAAGTGAATCTATACAGATAGAAGGTCTTGATGGTTTAGCCAACTATCCTGAAAATTGGAGGATATACAACCTCTTGGGCAAAAGTATCATGTCTGGTAGAACCGACATCCATTCCAAGAAACTTCAAATTGACATTAGCCAACTATCCAGTGGTGCTTACACCCTCAACTTTTCCGAGGAAATGGTTCAAATTAAATTTGTGGTTGAATAATTATTTATTCCCCATCGCACGATCATAAAGGATCGTAAGTAAGGGCATAACTTCATCTTTGCCAGGCTTTGGCGGATCTGGCACAACCACATGAATTCCTTTATCGCTTGGTAAAAGGACATATTGGAATACGAAGTCATCAGGCTCAGAATTCCAGCCATTAGGTTGCCCAAAGCGAAGATCATTCACCACAAGACATGAATCAGTTTGCTCCACAGAATACCAACCTTGGGTCATTCGAATCACTCGTTTAACGTTAGCGTCATTTTTTATTTCTGATAACAACTCGTGACGTTTGGGTACGTAAACGAATTCTATCTCCTCGTCCGAATCTAGAACAGAATAAAATCCAAGATAGTACCCATCTTCTACTTCTGCATTTGCTGTCCAGAGGATAGTATTGAGCGGTGTTGGTCTAGTTTCAAAATTTATCACCTCGATTTCCTGTTTGGCAAAAGCATTTTTAAACACGTCGTTCACCCCTAATTTCACAACCATTCCAAGAAGTAAATAAGCCGTGCTCAGTGTCAGCGCTACAGCGTTGATCTTTCGGCGAACAGCGCTATTCTTGTTAATGAATAAGAGGGTGATAAGTAGTATGAGAAATGGCAAAGTATACAGGGGATCCACAACAAATACACTATTGGTAGACAAGCGAGGTTCAAACGGCCAGAACACCTGTGTTCCCCAAGATGTGCAACAATCTAAGGCAATGTGCGTCAAGAAACACCAGAAGGACATGACGAATCCGTCCCGAAAAGTGACTCCACTTCTAGAATGTATCTTTTTAAGTAACAGTCCTAATAGCGGAGCAAATAACAAGCAAAATATCAGAGAATGCGAAAATCCACGGTGGTATGTGAGGGCAAGAAAATCGTCAAGAAAATATTGCGAAAGAACATCTAAATCAGGAATGGTCCCGGCAATTGCTCCCCAGAGTAAAGCGCGATTGCCAATCTTCTTTCCGATTGTCAGCTCGGCAATTGACGCACCTAGTACTATTTGTGAAAGAGAATCCATATTAAATCATTTGCACATATTGCTATGCAAAGGTGTTGGAAAATCATGAGATACACATGCTTAGTTATCAAAATTGTGCACGTCAAAACATTATATTCGTCAAAAATTATCACATGGCAAAAATCACATTAAGCAAGTCTAGTATTAACTTTTTAGAGAAGTACCTCAACAATGCATCTCCCACGGGATTTGAATCTAGCGGGCAGCAAATGTGGTTGGATTATATAAGACCATATATAGACGAGCACATAGTCGATACATACGGCTCGGCGGTGGGTGTGATTAATCCAAAAGCCAAGTATAAAGTAGTGATCGAAGCTCATGCAGACGAGATTAGCTGGTTCGTGCACTACATTACTCCCGAAGGGTATATATATGTGCGCCGCAATGGAGGAAGTGATCATCAGATTGCACCATCAAAGCGCGTCAACATTCACACAGACAAAGGAATCGTAAAAGGAGTCTTTGGATGGCCTGCAATACACACACGTTCTGCAGGCAAAGAGCAACCACCCTCATTGACGAATATCTTCCTTGATCTGGGAGCAAAAGACAAGAAGGAAGTTGACTCAATGGGAGTCCACGTGGGTTGTGTTGTGACTTTTGACGATGAGTTTATGATCTTGAACAAAGACTTTTTCGTTGGCAGAGCCTTGGACAATAGAATTGGGGGATTTGCAATAGCTGAAGTTGCAAAGCTACTTAAGAAGAACAAGGTGGAATTACCATTTGGGCTATATGTGACCAATGCGGTTCAGGAGGAGATCGGTCTGCGCGGTGCGCAAATGATCGCCGAACGAATTAAGCCAGATGTGGCGATCGTGACAGACGTATGTCATGACACCAGTACTCCTATGATTAACAAGAAAGAGCAAGGCGATACTCGATGTGGGTTGGGGCCGGTTCTAGCTTATGGTCCGGCAGTGCAGACTAATTTGCTTAAGCATATCATCCAAAGTGCAAACGACAAGAACATTCCATTTCAACGTATCGCAGCATCACGTAGCACGGGGACGGACACAGATGCTTTCGCTTATAGCAATATGGGGGTCGCGAGTGCACTTATTTCTTTACCATTGAGATACATGCATACAACTGTTGAAATGGTACACAGAAAGGATGTAGAAAATGTAATCGAGTTGATTTATGAGTCTGTAATCAATCTAAAAGCAAATCACGACTGGCGCTATTTATCTTAACGAGAAGATTTAGCTGATAAGCCTTTTTAGAAGATATACATCTAGAGGTTTCTCAAGAACTTTGATAATATTCCTATCAGACTCGGCTTTTTCAATGTCATTCCTATCAATACTAGAAGAGAGCATAAATACTTTGAACGCAGACTTGAGTTCGTCGTCCAACTTATCGAACATTTCGAGGCATTGAAAACCGTCAATTTCCGGCATTTGAATATCTAATAAAAGAACGTTTTGTTGACATATAAAGGTGTCTCTTTGTCCGATTAGATTCTCCATTAATTCATTCGCCGACATGAAAGATGTGACATCTTCTGAGATATTGGCTAGCTTGAGCAGTTTGGTGTTGACTACGATATCGATTTCGTTGTCGTCAACAAGGATGATATTTAATTCTTGACTCACGACTTATTTGGTATTGTGATTGTGAATTTGGTAAAATGTCCTGGTTCAGAAGCAACATCAATTTCACCTCCAAGTTTGACCACAGCTTCATTAACTATATAAAGACCAATTCCGCTCCCTACGCCAGCTTCTGCCGACCTAAAGAACATTTCGAAAATCTTGGAAAGGTTTTCTCTAGGAATACCTTTTCCATTGTCCTCAATCTCAATTTTCGCATTGGCATGATCAGAAGAAATGGTAAGATTAAATCTTTGTTCGGCTTTGTTCTCATCACGATACTTAATGGCATTACTCACTAAGTTGTTCAAGATCATTTTCACGCGTAATTCATCGGAAAAAAAGTCTCCGTTTTGTGAAACATCTTGATTAAAAATCACGCGTTCTGCTCCTTCAAAATACCGGTAATTCTCAAATACCTCACTAACTAACAAGTCAATATTAATCGGCGAAATGATCTCTCCTTTCTTTAGGTTTTGATAGTAGTTGATGATGTTTTGAACGAAGCTATCAAGTTTGTTAACACTTTTTTCGATCATTTGGAAGTACCCAATTCCAGGCTCACCAAGCTCTTCTGCTCTAGCCAATTTAATCACACCAAGTATTGATACAAGAGGTGCTCTAAGATCGTGCGACGCGCTGTAAACAAATTTTTCCAATTCAGTGTAAGCTTTTTCCAGAGCCTCTTGCTTTACATAAAGTTGCTGGCGAGTATCATAAACTTCAAACGCGTTGTCAATCGAAATTTTCAAATCTTGCTCATTCCAAGGTTTGGCAATATACCTGAATATCTGACCTTTGTTTACAGCATCAATTACAGCTTCAATATCGGCATAACCGGTAAGCAGCATACGAATTGGGTCCGGAAAATCAGGAATAATAAGTTCAAAAAACTCAACCCCACTGATGTTAGGCATTTTTTGATCCGAGATAACGATCTGAATATCGTTCTCAGAGAGAATCTGCACGGCTTCTTGAGCTGTAGTAGTCGTGAAGATCTTGTAATCTCTTCGAAAAGCAGCTTTGAATGAAGTGAGGTTGTGCTCTTCATCATCAAGGTACAAAATTCTGATTTTCTCTTTGGTCATAATAGGGCGGAGAGCTACTGATTGCAATTAAAGATTCGATGGCAAAGTAAGAATAAATTCACTTCCATTGCCTTCTGAAGAATTCACTTGAATAGTTCCTTTATGATCATTGATTATACCTAAGGCAATGGACAATCCTAACCCTGTTCCTTCACCCACTTTTTTGGTAGTAAAGAAGGGATCAAATATTTTAGATTGGTCTTCAGGTTTGATTCCGTTTCCATTGTCTTTGATGGTAATAACCACATTTTCCTTGTTTTTTTGTGTGATTACATTTACAAGCCTCTTTTCTACAGACATATCAGTGTACGTAGTTGCTTGAACAGCATTATTCAGGATATTCATAAAAACCTGATTTAACTTACCAGGAAAGCAATTAATTTCTATGATATTTGAATCGAATGATGTCTCAATTACACATATGTTTTTAAAGTTGGACCGCAAAATAACTAGCGTCGACCGAATACATTCGTTGACATCTGCCATTTTGAGGGCATCCTCATCCAATCTAGAAAACACCCGTAAGCCTTTGACAATTTCGGCGGTACGTTCAGCGCCATCAGCAATTCCATTGAGCAATTGATCAATTTCATCACGAACATAATCCAATTCCAAATCTTCTTTCAGTTCAGAGATCTCAGATAATTTCCCTGTGATATTCGCTTCGTTCACCTCGCCATAGAGATCAATGACTTCAAAGACATCCATGATATCTCTTTTAAGCGGACTGATGTTTGACGAGACAAAGTTTATAGGATTGTTTAACTCGTGGGCAATTCCAGCGGTCATTTGACCTAGGGAGGCCATTTTTTCTGCATCAACCAGTTGCGCTTGTGTTTGCTGAAGATCATTGATTGCAACTCCAAGGTCGTTGTTCGATTGCTGCAAGGCTGAAGTTCGCTCTACAACTTTCTTTTCAAGGACGATATTTTGTTCTTTTACAATTCGCTCATTTTCTTGCAATGCCTCAAGTGCTTGGGCTTGGGATTCTTCTTTTTCTTTTTTATAAATGTTAATCTTATCAGCTAGAGCAATTGATAGCAAAACCAATTCCAGAGCAGAGCCGATCTCCATGGAATGTTTTGTAAATTGGTTATATGGAATTACTCCATTGTCCTTCAAAATAAACAATATCACTCCAATTAGGAAAAATGACCAAGCAATAAGAAAGAAATTTGCCTCTCTCAATTTACGTCGAGCCAACACTATGGAAACATAGAGTAAATAGACTGACACCATCATTGCGCAAACCTGCATTAGATGATATCCCACCACATGATCGAACCATATGCCAGTAACAGCGCTTACTGCATAAATAGATACAAAAACAACTATCAGTCTTGTCGATTTCGGCAAGGTCTTTTTCACTTGGAGAAATTCTCGTTGAAAAACCATCCCCGTTATTCCAGCGAGAGCTGGATAAATAAAGAAGCCAATCGAAGCCAGCCAAGGTAGATTTGGATAAACATATTCGAATAGAACGCCATGATTTATTAACTGAGCACATCCGACGGCTAAAATAAAAAGCACGTAAATCAAGTAGCTCTTATCTCTAATAGCAAAGAAAATTGACATATTATACAATGCCATGAATAGAATTATTCCTGCATATATTCCAATCCAGAAGTTCAAACCAGAAAAATGCTCCATTAGCGCAGTTTTCTTGCCGATGGTCATAGGTAGCTGTATCTGTTCCCGTCCTTTAATTTCTAGATAGTAAACCCCACTTTCTCCATCAGAAACATCAAGATTAAACATCGGGAACGGACTTTTGAATTGTCTTTCCCCAAACTTTTGATTCTCCGAAAAAGCCTCGGTTCTTTCACCTTCTCCATGATTCCAATATAGCCCTACAAAATCCAAAGAAGGATTCTCTATTGTGAACAAGACTCCATCCTCACCTGTATCGTTGATAATCAAAAATCTAATCCAAAAAGTAGACTTAGAGACACCTAGATTTGGCACGTTTTGTTCAATATTGATAAAGTCTTGATTCAGAACAGACGAAAAGTCCACCTTTCCAGATTCATCCTCGAAGTATTGCAAATCTAACTGTTGAACCAAAGATTCGCCTATACGATTGTCCTCTAATCCAGATTCTGATTGACCTAGAAAACAAATGCACCAAAAACAAAACATCGAAAAAGCAAGCAATCTTCTCATCGTCCTTTCAAGTCCAGATTATATTCAATATTCAATTTGTAGCCCTCCCCTTTGAATTTCTTTTTTTGAACTAGCGTCTCCCTCAGATCCGAGATTTCTCTAGCGGATACCTTGGCCGTTGTTTCCAACGAAATAGCATTCATTCTTACTGGGTGAGAAATGTACTCTGGAGTGGGATAAGCAAAACAACCTTTTTCACCAATGTCTTCTATGATTCGATATCCGACATTTTCAAACATAGGTAGAGTATAGTCTGCACATATCCCCCATAACGACTTCACACCTATCTGAGAGCAAATAACCACAGACGCCCTTGTTAAAAGCCAACTAACGCGCATTTTAGCCACCTTTCTTGAATTCCATAAACCGCACATTTCTCCTGATCCATACTCATTATGGTCACTAATTATTCTCTCATTAATTTCGGGTACAATATGACCAATTGCCGATTGAACTGGCAGTTCATATTGCGCACTAAAGCGCTGAATGCGGATGCCCCCAATCAGTTCATTGGAATCCATATCCCTTGCTAAAACGAGATAAGTTCCGGCATGTTGATCCCAAGTGCGATTATTTGACGTGATGCTGGTAACTCCATATTCTTGAAGTAATTCCCTATGACCTTTGGCATATTCTTCGCATAAAATAGGATTGTCTTTTGCTCTAAAGGCAATGACTTTTAGGTTCACAACGCGGACCTCACATTGAACTGGATCGGTGAATATTTTGCTAACTACCAAGGCTATGTCTTTTAGTGACTAGTTTTTCATCTTTTACGAACAACGACTTTAAAGGCCTCCTTGCCGATTTTTTCGCAGTTTCAGCAACACACATCTTCAATAGGAAAATTGGCTTATGATCTGACAACCCGAACACACTGACAATAAGTTCAAAATAGTCGCGAAGAACTCCTTTCTGATATGCAGAGAAACTATCTTTATCCTTGACCGATCGGTAGTACAAAAATAGAGGAGCACTGACTGGATGGATGGCAACATCCTTCAAATTGCATTCCAGCCAAAATCGTTGCATTATTCTTCCGCAATCAGCATAACTTTCAAGCGTATCATCTAAAGAAGTTATTAATGCCAATGACGACGCTGAGCGAAATGTTTTAATCGTCAAATCCTCCAACTTCACTCCAAAATCTTCACCTAGAGCATTTAATTCGGTAATAGTGTTGGGATCTCGAGCAACTTCGAGACCTGCGAGCTCAGATGCGCTGAGGTCAACTGTTTCCAAATCAATTCCGTCACCAGTTTCTAGCGCATCGGCAGCAGTCCACCTCATCTCACGCAAAAAATCAAAATGACCAACATCGTGCATGATTCGAATTCTTTCACACGCGGCAGATAATTCTCCAATTTTCTGGATAGTATTTTCGTCCGAAACTATCTTTATTGATTCGCTTTGTAACGAAACTATTAACGCACTGTTCAGCTTTTCTCTGTGTCCAATATTTCTATTGGTTTGTCGAACTTCAATGCCTTTTGCCAAACTATCAACGACAAAATCAGATTTTCTCAACGCAAACGAAAAAACGGCAACGACCTCTTGATTCGCTTTACTCCTTAACCAACGGATCCTTGTGCTCATCCCAAATGTCTCAGCCTGCAACTGAATATTTTCAGCAGCGGCTCCAAATGCCAGAAAACTTCCTCTGTCTTCAAAATCCAACAAGCTTTCACTCCGCTTTATATCATGAAGCAAAAACAAATTGGTCCCTTTTGAGTACCAAAACCAAGGTTGGCAATTACCTCCAGAAGGAGCTAAAGTTCCGGATTTCACAATCGCTTCTAAAGTAGATTCATCAGGCTTAAATGCTCCGGGCAATTCAGGAATACCACATTTTTTTATCAATTCACGAGCCGTATTAGAATCTAAATACTCCCGTTTACTTTCAACCTGCTTTTTAATAGTAGAGGGTCTATTCTTGTATATCACCCCATTCCAATCAATATAGAAACGACCGGAATTGATACTCTTACCTATCAATATATCCCTTGCGACCCCGACAAGCGCGCCAGAACCAGCATAGACATCAGATGCCAACTGCGGCCAAGTGGATATTGATTGCCCGACTTCTACCATTGAGGCCTTAAGTCTTGCACTCATTGTGGCAGGCTGCAGTATAGGCAAGATATAAGGGATCTTCGATTCATTTGTTGTTAAGCCCTCTATTAGGTTAAGATCCAAATGATCTAAATAACCATGAAATATACTTCGTCCTGGCTCTTTATCGAATCTTTCGATGTCAAGAACACCAGCATCACTTGTACTCATCAGGACTGGAATCCCATATTCTTTGGCTTTATTTCTCAACTTAACTTTGATATCCAAGCTATCGCATTCGTCAATTAAAAGATCAATTTTCCCTCCATCAGATATAATTTCCTCCAAGTTTGATGCGTTCGCTCCGGCGTTCCAAGTCCTTATCCGGATAAAGGGGTCCATTTGAGCAATTTTCCTAGCCACCTTTGTTGTTTTGGCTACTCCCAAATCTTGAATACTAGCATCTATCCTATTCAAATTAGTCAGTTCCAAAGAATCAAAATCCACTAACCTCAACTCGCTGCAAACTCTTTCTAAAGCCAAGATAAAAGCCACGCTGCTTCCTACAGATAAACCAATAACACACACTTTCTTCCCCGCAAGAATTTCCCTCTCCTTTGGAGTGATTTTATACATATTTCTATTGGTTCTCGACTCGATAAATTCCTCTTCATCCAGAATGTGGACAAGACTGTTGTTCCAGGGATAGTAAACCCAAACCCCATAATCCTCTATAGAGATAGATCCGATGTGTTCAATAATTCCTGCTTGAGCTTCTTCTTCGGTAAATTTCTTCGATGGATTGCGCAATTTGAAAAGCTCGTCGAGCTGACCTTCTATCTCGTCAAACACCTCAATTTTCGGATTATCCACCAATAATTTCTCAAGGCTTTGTCGATCAGAATCTTTGCACAATCTATAGAATTGCGGAGCGACATCGTCATTTTTGACATAAGTCCTGCTCCTGATAATGCTAGTTAGGTTGATCATCTTCAGTTGCTGTATAGTTGCAATGACCAAAATGAGAAGTAGTTCATAGCGTACGAACCAAGTTTTCTTAAGTTATAAACAGTCCAGCGTTCGAGTAGAGAATTATCTAAATTTGGCCAGCCTCTTAGCGATGAGGGCTATTGACCATTGTTTTGAACCAGAAACAGCCAATTTGAAACTTAACATATCCTTTCGCGTATACATGAGCATTGCGTTCGTGTTGAGCCAATAAAACTTTCTAGAATGGAGATTTCTAACAAACCACGCGTTCTTTATCTTGATGATGACCAGTCAAACCTAGATTCATTCAAGGCTAATTTTAGAGATGTTTTTGAAGTTCACACTTCGAATCAACCCATTATGGCATACAATATGATTGACGAACTAGACATTCAGGTCGTCGTGGCAGATTTGAACATGCCTTCGATGAACGGTGTGGAGTTCTTTGAGTCTATTGCAGCCGATTATCCATACGTTCAAAGGATTCTACTTACCGGATATTCCGAATTAGTCCCTGTCGTTGAAGCCATTAACAAGGGTAAAGTGTTCCGGATTAGCACAAAACCATTCAACTTGAAAGAGATAAAAGAGATGGTCCATGAAGCATATGAGAATTTCATCTCCATGCTAGAAAAAGATGAGTTGATTAACAAGCTTACTAGGCAAAATCAACAATTCGAATTCATCCTCAGACAACGCTTATTGTCATGAACTAAGCCGCTTTCCACTTTGTAGTTCACTATCTTTACTGGTAGAAATCTACATCTAACTTTGGAAATCGATATTAATCCATCTAAACTCCTTCTAAAATCAGGGCTTAAATTCTGGATTTGGGAGAGAGATTCATTTGTCACTATATTTTCTAGCCCAAATTTCAATATGATTTTGGACGAAATGGAAGTCTTGAGGAATGATTTTTTCGACAACCCCAAAAATCACTTATTAGCTCAGTCCTTTGAAGAACTGCAGTGCGCTAAATCTAATTCCGAAATAGAGATTCGGTTCAAGAAACAGGGCAAACGTGTATTCAAACTTGAAATTTCATATTTAATCGAGAATGGCAAACATTTGGCCTGCGGGATCTTACGGGACATAACAGTTCAGCGTAAAACAGAACTGTCCTTTGCTCAATTATTTGAAAGATATGAGTCGATCTTGCAAGCAAGTCTCAATGGCTATCTTCTAATCAATCTTGAAGGGTTTGTCGTGAATTGTAACCACGCCTTTTCTAAGATTATAGAATATCCTGAAATAGGTCTGCACAATAGACATCTCTCAGAACTATTGAGCTTCACATCTCTTTCTATAGAAGAATACCTGGATTCCATTAGCAAATTAGAATCTGCATCTGATGACGCTCATATCATATTGCACAATGGCAATACCAAGACTGTAGAAATCTCAGCTCACCTGATTCATCTTCATGATAAAGACCTAATTGCAACATTTATCAGGGATACTTCAGACATGCACAAAACAAGGAAAAGACTCCTTGATGCCATGCGAAAAAGCGAAGAACTAAGCAGCCTCAAGTCTTCTCTTTTGAATAATGTCACCCATGAATTCAAATCTCCTTTGAACAGGATAATAGGATTGTGTGAAGTGCTCGAAAATGATAGTCTAGCTAAATCAAACCTGCAGTTTATCCAAGAAATAAAATCATCCGGCGAGCGCCTTTTGAATGGACTTACGGCAATGATGGAAGTGTCAAAATCGGATAGTCGCGGCCAACGACAAGAACTTTCCCCTGTCTCGATTGAAAAAGTTATCGAGGAAATAATAGGTCTCAATATAGCTCGAGCAAATGCTAAAGGGTTAACTCTCACTTTCCAATGCATACAGCCTTTACCGATAATTTCTAGCGATGCATTTCTATTAAAACAAAGCCTCAAAATACTGCTAGGAAATGCAATCAAATTCACCCAAATAGGCAAGATAGAAATGGAGACTTTTGCAACCGATGACGAAATTCAAATTCAAATAACCGACACTGGGATTGGAATCGAAAAAGAATTCTTAGCACATCTTTTTTCGCCATTCTCACAAGAGTCAAATGGCCATGATCGCCTCCATGAAGGTCTCGGACTTGGACTATCGCTTGTCGAACGCTATGCAGAAATTATGAATGGCAAAATTGAAATTCAAAGCGCCAAAGGAACAGGAACTATTGCGAAGTTAAGTTTACCAATATCTAGTTCAAATTGACCTTGGACTCACCTTCTTTCATAACACGGTAATGAGCTGCCAGCAGACCTAACATCTTACTAAATAGATCCATTGCGTTTTGAGTAGGCTCGCTAACTTCTTTGCCTTTCATTTTCAGAACAAGCAATCCATAAAGCCCCGTCAGCAATGACTCAACGTCACTTGCACTAGGTTTGTCCATATGCTTTTGAAACTCCTCCATAGTCGGAAATACTTCTACATAGGTCTCCTGGTAGTGCTTATCTTGTATTGACTTCAGTAAATTGAAATGCAATTGCTGCAATTCTATAAGCGTGTCATCCACTTCTTTAACATGGCCCTGAGTCTCGCATCCTTGTGATTTCATTTCACGGCTCAAATCCTCAAACCAATCCATCTCATCCTTTCTGCGCTTGGGTGCCATAGACTCCCCGATAAAACCTCCGTACACTGTCGACTCAAAGTTCGCGGCTCTTGCCATGTCCTCCATTTGCCACATAAAGAGAACAAACTCTACAATATTAGTTTGCTTTTTTTGCTGAGCTATTGTCATAACTACTCCTCAACTTTGTTGTCGGCTGCATATTCAGCATTCAAAATGCTCACAACTTGACTGGTGATATCAAAAGACTCGTTTGAGTAAAGAATACTGGCCAGCTGAACATTCTTGTTCATTACGACATCAATATCATTTTCCTTTGCATAACGCTCAACACACTCTGTAACATAAGTGAATACTTCAGAGTTGAAATCAAGCTGCAACTTCTCAATTTCATATTGCATGTTCTGGATCTTTTGCTCACGAATGGCCATATCATTCATTGCCTTTTCCTGATCTTCAGCTGTCGCCCCAGGTTGAGACAAATAATCTTGCCACTTCGCCATCTCGTTCTGATACTGTTCCATTTCCCTGTTGTATCTTCTTGCGGCAGCTTGAGAGCGATCTTCTAGCAAAGGAGCCTCGTCAATTACATATTGATACTGCGTGAGTATAGAGTCTTCCAAGATAAATGCAACCGTTGGCACTCCAGCTCTGCCTGGATCGCGATCTTGTTCAATTGCTCCGTCATGATGATCAACCATATCGTGTGAATCTTGAGATCCTTGACCTTTCTGTGTGAACAAATACACAACACATGCCACTAAAATGACACTAATACCCAATGATACTTTACTCAACATATTATCTATTTTGTCTGCGATATTTCATTAATCCCCTTACGCATCTCCAAAAACAACCCCATCGTGTGGTTCAAGAAAGCAGGTGTCAGCAACTTCTCAATATCCACAGTGGACTCGACTTCTTCTTCACCCCACTTATAAACTTGCTTAAAACGGTCCAGTTCAATTTCCAAAATGTACTTTGCGTTCCATTGGAATATGCTCATTCGAAAATGAGAATGTGGTATTTGTTTAACTAGGCGCATATTTGAAGGCGTAAAGATAGTCGTTGTTATCTATTTTATTTAGCCATGAAGGCAAATCAATTTTCAAACCCTAAAGTTAGGGATCTCGCATGGATCGTCAGTAGCCATTCTCTAATGGATCTGCCCTCCTCCGACGATTCAAAATCATCTCTTCCCATTTGGAATCAATCGATGGATCCCGTTACCGAGAATTGGTTAGATCAACTCGATAAAAACTCTGATAAACTTGAAGCGTTTTTGGCTTCTGACCGAGAAATGCTGACAGGAAAGATTTTCGAAACTTATTTGAGGTTCTTCTTTACTTATCATCCTGAATATGAATTATTAGCATCCAACATTCAGCTAATCGAAGGGAATCAAACGAAGGGAGAAATCGATTTAATAATTCAGGACCGAATCTCGAATAAAACTCTTCACCTCGAGGCAGCTTGCAAATTTTACTTGTCCAGCGCAAACCAAACAAATTGGGAAAGCTGGATCGGTCCGAATAGCAGTGATTCACTCGATAAAAAGATAACGAAACTTCAACAGCAAATCGGGAATATAAACTTGAATCCTGCACAGGATTTCTTGAGATCACGAAAAATTCAAATTGACCAGTCTCTCTGTTTTATGAAAGGTTATTTCTTTCACCACGTGAATCAAGTCCAGAATCATAAAAGCCCAATAAATAGTTCGAAAAACTACAGTTCAGGCATTTGGCTGCACTTTTCAGAAATCAGCATTTTTGACCGAGATCAACCCGTATGGCATCTTCTCGCCAAAAACAGGTGGTTCGCTCCTCTTCAATCCACAGAGGATGGCTCAAGTCTAAATGAACTAAAAAACCAAATCGAACTATTGCTTTACAAGCTCAAGAGACCGGTCTTGTTAGCAAGAATATTAGACGACGAGATAGAGGATCTTCGCATGTTCGTTGTGGACAATAAATGGCCTCACTGATCTAGCCATTCTTTGAATTCTTTGGTACGTTCTCGAGCAACAATTATCTCCAAATCTTCTAATCCGCTCAACGTAATCTTGAGCCGACTTGTACTCCAATGGTAAATCTCTTTTTGAGCATCAATGGCTACGATACATGACCTATTAACCTGAAAAAAACGAGTTGGATCAAGCTGGGACAAGACAGACTCCATTGTTTGATCAATATCGAAGCTACGTTGAGAGCTTGTATACAGCCACGTGCCCTTTTGCAAACTATAGACAGCCACCACATCATCCGTTGGAACAACAACAACTTTTGATCCTGTCTTCACAATAAAACGCTTCTTAAACCCTCCCTTTAAGCTCTGACCATAGGACAGTTCGGCCCACAGCTTATTTCGAGAAGGGGCTGCCATTTTCTTGGCCTTGGAGAGAGCTTTCTCTAAATCTTCATTAGAATAAGGCTTCAATAAATAATCAACTCCATTTGCCCGAAACGCCTCGATGGCATATTGATCGTAAGCCGTGGTGAAAATTACCGGCGATTCTATTTCTAGTTTTTGGAAGATCTCAAAACTCAATCCATCACCAAGCTGAATGTCAGAAATTATCACATCTGGATTGGGATTTTGCTGAAAATACACCAGTGCTTCTTCTACAGACTCCAATCGCGCTTGGACCTCATACTCCGATGAAACCTGCTTTATTGAGCGCTCTAAAAAATTAGCAGCTCGTTCCTCGTCCTCAATAATAACTATCGTCATGTACCCTTCGTTAATATTGGAATTCTCACTATAAACTTATCATTTTGAATGATCTCAACGGGAGTATCAGTAAAGTATGCGTAGCGAGATTGTATGTTTTCAAGGCCTATACCTTTGGAGTCTTCTCCGGAAGCCTTCGACTTAATGACATTTCCGATCTCCATCATAGACCCAGTTCTTGATATTGTAACCTTGAGCGGATTGTTCTTGGCAACTTCATTATGCTTGACTGCATTTTCAATAAGTAATTGAAGAGACATGGGCACAACAACCTCATCATTTTTTGGCTCGATATCAAATACCACTTTCAACGATGAACCAAACCTAATTTCCATGAGGAATACAAAGGTTTTCGCAAAATCCAACTCATCTTTTAGCGCGACCAATTCTACGTTTCGACTGTCAAGAACATATCGGTATACATTACTCAGTTTTCCTATGAACTGCACGGCAAGCTTTTGATCTTCGTAAACCAGCTCGCTAAGAACATTGAAACTATTGAATAAGAAATGCGGATTAATTTGGCTTCTTAACGACTCATACTTGTAGGTCATCATTTCGGCTTTGAGTCTTTCTGCCTCGGTTTCTTTGTTCTTCCAGTTTTTGAAAAACCCTAGCGCCGTGAGAACACCTGCAATTAGAAGTGAAATTTTAATCGCTATCGAAGTTGTTACTATAACCCAACTGGTTAAGTCTTCAATCCCACCGTTAATCAAATATTCGAACG
This sequence comes from Gammaproteobacteria bacterium, assembly GCA_047615865.1. GTDB lineage: Bacteria > Bacteroidota > Bacteroidia > Flavobacteriales_D > Sanyastnellaceae > JADFAK01. The sequence continues at coordinate 5,058 of JBLHIB010000018.1, read as the reverse complement.
CCCCGCACACCGCTAAAATAGCAAAAGAAGAATAGGTCGACAATACCAATACTCCCAACATTAGCCTTAAAAGAGGCTTCTCTATCCAACTGACTTTTTCATCCAATAAATTAGTTAGATATCCATTGCCAAACCATTGGGTCAACCATATGGTCGCGGACCACAAAGTGGCAAATAAAAACACTTTTGAAGAGCTAAATATTCTCCCCTCGGTGAAATAAGCCGCAGCTATAACGCTAGCAAATAGGGCAAGTATTAAATGTCCCCAATTAGATCCGACTAATTTTTGAAGCAGCTTAGCCATTTCTATTTTCCTTATCAATAATCTGTTGAATTCTTTTTTTCTCCCAATCCTTACCTAGAAACTTTCCATTTCCAAAGACACCTAGCCAATGAAAGAAAACTCCTATCCCCCAGCCTAAAGTTGGCCAAAAAAACCAAAGGTTCTCTAATCCTTGAATCATGTTAAGGACGAAGAAAAAGATGTTCACGCAAATAAAAACAAGAAGGTGACTATAAAAGCCTCGTTCATCTCTTGCTTGTTTGCGAGCATCCATATATTTTCTATTATCATTCATGTTCTTCAGTTTTACAAGCTGTGCTTAATTTTTTCAATTCCCTTTTCCCCCATTTCGGATGAAACTCTGTAGCGAGCGGATAAGCATCAAAACTATCGTGAGCTATTTTGGCCTGTGCGCAAAAACCATCAACGTCTTGTCCGAAAAATTGAGCTTTACCCATTTCATTCTGGATCTGTCCATATTGAGCTCTTGGATTACTTGGATCGAGTTTCAGAGATTTGCCAACGGCCTGACCACTTAACATCCCATACTTCATCCCTCGAACTTGCGGATTAACCATTAACCGACCATTGTAGTAAAACGCTTGCAGCGCATGTACCTCAGATTCCTCGCTCGCCATTTCAAGCATTCGGTCGATTGACTTTTCTGCCTCGTCGAGGTATGCATCCTTTGTATCTCCATCCGTTTGATCCACAAAACTCATCACTACGAAACAGTAAGCACGATAATACAATGGAAGCCATTCGTCTTTAGCAACATTGCCAATTCTATCGAACTGATTTGCAACATTTCGAAATTCAGGCGCCGTTTGACATTTTGTAAAATCCTGTAGGGCTTGTCCCATTGCTTTTTCATACTCGGGACCTCCGGCAAATGCTAGACTCCCAATAATTAACATTGCTGCTAATAGAAGTGATTTTTTCATGGTATAAATCTATTGATCGTTTATCTTATCTAGTTGGTTTAGGTCTGAATTCTTTGACAAAGTGATGAAACATCCTATAAAAAAGAACCGGTCTGCTCCAGGAACTATTGCTTCTTTACTATAATCCCCTTGGCTGTTTTGCGCGCTTGAGAAGGTATACCCAAATTCATTTTTAAATCCCATAATATTCGTGGCTGACGCAAAGAAAATAATGTTCTGTCGGAACAAGAAACTCACATTCATATTCAAACTGTTGTAAGCTTTCAATCTTCCTTCATTAAATCCACTTTCATTCAAGTCGTTGTACCTGCGTGGACTACCGTACATATATGTCAAACCTACTTGCGATCTGATTTTACTAAACCAGTGTTTGTAGACAAAGGAGAAATTATGTTTGCTCACAAAAGTTGGCACTGCCGGATTTGGATAATAGCGGTAATCTCTTTCACTTTCAAGGTAAGAATATGAAACCCAGTAGTCCCCATTTTTGATTGTGCTCTTGTCTCTCCAAAATACATCCAAACCGTAAGCAAATCCTGTTCCTGAATTTTCATATGCCGTTAAGTAATTCGGCAGGCTCGGGTCATACTTAACCAAGTTAGCATAGTTCTTATAGTATGCTTCGGCTCTGAGTGTCCGTGATTTCTTGGTGAACTGACCGCTCAAAATGTAATGATCTGCTCTTTCAAGATCGAGATTGGTTGAATAAATCAAATAGTCATCTAAAGGATTTTGGAAGAACCAGCCATAGGCGGCGCTAATTTGACTGTACTCATTGAGTTTGTAAGCTGCTGACAATCTTGGGGCTATACTCCACTGATCTAAAAGGTTCGAGTGCTCGCCCCTAGCTCCTATTCGAGCGACGATCTTATTCGTTAAATGGATGTCGGTTTCAATGAAAGCGGCTTGCCGAACTTCTTTATATTCAGCCTGAAAATCTAGGCTATCTGCCAGGTACTTTTGAGAATATACTTTTCCAAATATCTCAAGGCCGGACCTAATTTTAATTCTATCCATGGCTTGCCAGATTGAAGACACTTTTGCATGCCAACCTTCAAGTTCTTCTTTGAACAAGTCGTTATTCAACCCTATTTTATCTTGGTCAAGAGTATAGGACCCTCCTACCTTAATAATCAGTTCATCACTCACTGGAGTCAAGTAGCTCAAGTTAGCAAAGCCATTTCTATTTCGCAGGTCCACTTTCAATTTTCCCTCTTCATATTCCGAGTTCTTTTGCGTGAGAGTGAAACTAGATTCAGAAAGATTCGTGTAAAACTTGAGCATCCCAGCCTTCCCGGTCTTTTGGCGAACACTGACGGCTCCCGAAGTTGATCGGACTGGCTTATCCCAAGTGTAATTTTGAGGAACGACAGCCAAGTAAGGAGCCAAGTTGAGGTAATTGAGGCTCGCCGTCACAGCTCCACGATCCCATAGGGCAGTTCCAGCAATGTCTCCACCAACTGACATAATGCCCAAATTCAACTGACCTTGTTCCGGTATTCCATTTGTATTCAAAACTAAAGCTGAAGACAAAGCCTGTCCATACTCAGCTGAATACCCACCAGTACTGAATACAGTTCCACTAAACATAAAAGGATTGAACCGACCTCGAGTCGCAGTATTGGGCGCTGCCGAATTGTATGGTTTATAGACCAGAAGTCCATCAATGAAAGTTGCGGTTTCTTCGCTATCTCCTCCCCTAACAAATAATTTACCCGATTCACCAACAGTTGACGTACCCGGTAATGTCTGAAGTGCACCACTAATATCCCCGCTTGCCCCGGCAGTGGTCACAATATCCAATGGTCTTAGAACAACCGCCTTCTTTGTATCACTAGCCTCAAAAGCTCCAGCCGAAATTGTTGCTGCTTTTAATTCATTAAATTTTTCCTTGAGAACAATAGTCTCGTTCCAAGAATCGGCGGGCAATACCAGATCAAATGAGCGTGCTTCGAACCCTAAAAACTCAACGACCAAAATAAAATCTCCTGACAAACGCGTGGAAATCATGAAATTGCCGTCTAAGTCAGAAGAAGTACCCTCAAAGGTACCTTCAATGTATATATTGGCACCAGGAAGCGGCTGATTGCCTTGATCTATTACGAGTCCGTTAATCTCCGACTGGCCACAGAAAGTGAGTGTGATGAGGGTGAAATATAAAAGTGACAATAGCCTCACGTGGTAGAATTTTGGTACAAGTTGCCGATAAACTTGAGTACGTCGAAGGAAGAAATGCTGAATTGTAGAATTACGTTACCGAACTGTATGAGCTCTGAACTGATTTGAAATGAACGAATCCCTAAAATCATTTGCGCATAGCGCGTGTACCGCAAAATTTCTCAAATTAATTGCGGTGATTTTCCTACTTACACCCTTCTCCTTAAGCAGCCAAGACAGAGCAAAGAAAGGAGAAAGAGAAGGTGGAAGCAAGGGCCCTACTATTGGTAAAATCTATGGAAAAGTGGTCGATTATCACACCAAAAAACCCGTAGAGTACGCTACCGTTGCTTTGTATTCAAAACGGGATTCTTCTTTGGTCACTGGAACCGTGAGCGGGAAAGATGGTCGGTTTTTACTCAACGAATTGAGACGGGGCAGATATTATGTAGTGATTGACTTCATTGGATACAAGCCACATAAGAAAAGTGACATTGGAATTAATCCATCCACCGGGCAAGAGATTGATTTGGGCATGATTACCTTGGAGCAAGATCTGACGATGCTCAAGGCTGCAGAAGTAGTTGAAGACACCAAGCAAATGGAGCTTTTGATGGATCGAAAAGTATTTCATGTCGACAACAACGTCAATAATTCAGGTGCAAGCGCGAGCGAAGTGCTGCAAAATATTCCATCCGTAGAGGTGGATATAGATGGTGCTGTTAGTTTGCGGGGAAATTCGAACGTTAATGTTCTTATTGACGGCCGGCCCTCGGGCTTAACAGGATCGAGCAGAGATGCTATTCTCGATCAAATTCCTGCTGATGCAATTGACCGCGTTGAGTTGATCACAAACCCTTCAGCTAAATTCGACCCTGATGGAACTGCTGGAATCATAAATATCATCTTAAAGAAGAACAAACTAGAAGGTTTTCAAGGTTCTGTGAAGCTATCTGTTTCTCCGGGGATGCAACAAAGTGCCTCATTGGGATTAAGCCGACGAACTGAAAAATCGAATATTTACGGCCAATATAGTTATCGGTACAATGACCAATTTTCTTGGAAAGAATCTGATCGACTTACCTATTTCACAGATTCCACCTACCGCCAAGATCAAAGTTCGGATGGCTCTCGAATTCGGCAATCCCATACAGTGAAACTAGGTGCCGATTTTTTTCTCAATCAAAAAAACACCTTGAGTATTGCCGGGCTTTATAGTCCGCGTATAGGTACAAGTAGCGATTCATTACTCACGAATATCACAAATGACGATGCCCAGGTGGAAAATTACAGAAGAGACAATGAGGGCAAGGACCTTTCTGGGAGTTATGACTTGAACTTGAGCTACCAAAGAAAGTTCGGTTCAAAAGACAACAACCTTGTTGCGGAAGTGAGTGGCACAAGACGACTTGGATCAAAAGACCAATTGTATTTTCAAAATGAGTTCGACGAAGACTTGTTGCTGATTGGTGACTCGGCTTTTGTTGAGACACAATATTCGAATAATGTCAACCAGACCTATATTGGCCTTATTGACTTTACCTGGGCCTCAAAAACTGGCAACACCAAATTGGAGACTGGCTGGAAAAGCACACTTCGTGCAATGGACACTGACCTAAATGCTTTTGATGGAAGCTCAATTCAAGCTTTACAAAACGATACGAATCGGTCCAA
>JBLHIB010000017.1:0-42725 GCA_047615865.1 Gammaproteobacteria bacterium | reverse complement strand
GTATACTACTATATACATGGACAAGCTACAACTGGTAAAGAACAAACCAGGCCAATGCCAGCCCCTGAGGGTTATTGGATGTTCCGTGTGCTTTCCGAGCTTGTAAATATTGAAGAAGGTGAATTGGCATCGTTTGAGGACTTGTATCCAAACCCAGCGTCATCAATTACGGTCGTTCCAATGGCTTTTCGTCAAGTTCAAACAGGGGAATTGGCCGTGTTTGACATCATGGGTCGAAAAGTAATGACAGTTCATCAAGGCAGCTTCCCTAGTGGTGAGAAAAAATACTTCTTTGATGCTTCTCAGTTAAGCACTGGATTGTACGTAGTGCGATTTAGCTCCAAAGGAACTCAGATTTCGCAGCGCCTTGTGGTAGAATAAGATTTCGATTAACAGCATTAAAAAAGCCCGGACTAGTCCGGGCTTTTTGTTTCAATACTTTCTGGTAGTGTGATCTAGCCATCGGCAAATGCAGAGACTTTTTTCGTTGATATAAAATTAATTCCGTCCTCCTAGTAAACGAAGTAGGAACAAGAATAGATTAACGAAGTCCAAGTACAAAGATGTTGCGCCCAAGATAGCCAGCTTCTTCGCCGAGCTACTGCCGTATTCAACACCTGCGCCTATCCTCTTGATCTTTTGCGTGTCATACGCTATCAATCCTGTAAAGATCAATACGCCAAGAATGGAAATGATCATATCGAGTCCCGAACTTTGCATGAACCAATTGACAACCATTGCGATCACAATGCCTATCAAAGCCATGTACAATAAAGACCCGAATTTCGTCAAGTCTGTTTTCGTTGTATGACCTAATACAGCCATGACGGCAAAGGTAGAAGATGCAATGGCGAATGTTGTGACAATACTTGTTCCTGTATAACGCAGGAATATTGTGCTAAGACTCATACCCATGACTATGGCAAAAGCAATGAAAAGCGCCGTAATACCTGTTGCCGACCATTTCTGATAACCGAGGTTCATCGCAAGTATAAATCCAAAAGGGGCGATAGTTACGATCCACCCTAAGATGCTCAATCCTCCTGTTGGTGAAATGATCAGCTCTATAAGTGATGAATGCGCAAATACGTATGATACTATTGCTGTTACCGCAAGTCCGAATGTCATCCATGAAAAGACATTGGCCACAAAACTTCTGGACACAGAGCTGTTTTGTTCCAAGAGAATCTCTTGATCCTTAAATTGATCTTCCATATACTAACTTGTTATTTGATCAAATTAATGAACTCCTCTCGTGTGCGTTGATCACTCAAAAAGATTCCCGTAAACGCCGAAGTGGTCGTTGTCGAATTCTGCTTGGCTACTCCTCGCATTTGCATGCAGAGGTGCTGTGCTTCAATGACGACAGCTACTCCGAGAGGTTGTAGAGTTTTTTGTATACTATCTCGTATCTCACGAGTAAGACGCTCTTGAACCTGCAGGCGGCGTGAAAACACGTCCACCACTCGAGGAATCTTGCTCAAGCCAACAATCTTCCCATTTGGGATATAAGCAACATGTGCCTTGCCAAAAAATGGAAGCATGTGATGTTCGCAAAGAGAATACATCTCAATGTCTTTCACGATTACCATTTCCTGGTAGTTTTCATTGAAAATTGCTGATTCAAGAATCTTGGTTGCATCCTGATTGTATCCTTGAGTCAAGTGCGTCATGGCCTTAGCTACGCGCTCCGGAGTTTTTAGTAATCCTTCTCTGTTCTTGTCTTCTCCAATTGAATCAAGGACTCGCGAGTAGGCGTCGTGCATCTCAAGCTGGCTCTTGTTAAGCTCTTTATTGTCGTTTGTGTTGTCCATATAATTAGTCACCGAAATACTCGGCGATGTTATTTTCTGTTTCGTATAATTTCACAGCGTGCAAATTTACACCAAGTCTTTCTACATCTTCAATAAGTTGGTCCCAAATTGCCAAAACGAGTATTTCAGATGAGGCCATCTTTCCTTTCATAAAGTCGACATCTAAATTGATGTTCTTATGATCCAAGTGTTGAATTACTTTGTCTTCTATCAGTCTGCTCAATAGCTTGAGATCCACGCAATAGCCTGTGTCTTTGGCGGGGATTCCTTTGACTGTTACAAAAAGCTCATAATTGTGTCCATGCCAATTTGGGTTGGCACATTTCCCAAACACTTCTGCGTTCCTTTCATTGCTCCAATCTTCATTCCAAAGTTTGTGTGCTGCGTTGAACCTTTCTCTTCGCGTAACGTGGACTACGTTCCTTCTTTCCGACATATAAGCAAAGATAAGTTTTTGTATTGGCAGTGATTTTATGAATACTTTTGATCCTCTACAATTTAGTCGATTTTCACATTTTTTATATAACATGATTGTCATTACAGGAGCCGCAGGGTTCATTTCTAGCTGTCTCGTTGCACGATTGAACGAAGAGAAGCACTTTGACCTAGTCTTAGTCGATGATTTTACGCGGGCCGAAAAGGTAAATAACTATGCCAATAAGAAGTTCACAGCTCTCGTTGATCGAGATAGCTTTGAGCTTTGGCTAGAACAAAATGCCAAGCAGGTAGATTTTATTTTTCACCTGGGAGCAAGAACGGATACTACCGAGTTTGATGAAGCGATCTTCGATAAATTGAACATGGAGTACAGTAAGATGGTATGGAAGGCTTGTGTGAAGCATGCTATTCCACTCGTCTATGCTTCTTCAGCGGCAACATATGGACTGGGTGAGTTCGGTTACGAGGATAATCATGATATTATCAGTGATCTCAAACCTCTTAACCCATATGGCAGGTCCAAAAATGATTTTGATATATGGGCTCTTGCTCAAAAAGAGAAGCCTCATTTTTGGGCAGGACTGAAGTTTTTCAATGTCTATGGTCCCAATGAATTCCACAAAGGACGAATGGCCTCGGTAGTCTATCATGCATTCAACCAAATCTCTTCTACGGAGAAGATGAATTTGTTCCGCTCACACAATCCCGACTACAAGAATGGGGAGCAGATCCGAGACTTTATCTACGTAAAAGATTTAGTTGATATCTGTATGTGGTTAATGATGAATAGAAAACAGAGTGGATTGTACAACACTGGGACAGGACAAGCGCGGACTTTCTTGGATTTAGTTCGAGCTACCTTCAAGGCAATGGATAAGCCGGAGGATATTGGATTCATCGATACTCCAGCTGACATCCGAGACAAATACCAGTATTTCACTGAAGCAAATATGAGCAAGTTAAGAGAGGCTGGATATACGCAACCATTTACTTCTCTTGAAGACGGGGTGAAAGATTATGTGCAGAATTACCTTACCGGTCAGCATTACTATTAGAGGTCGGAATATCTAATATATCGACATGGTTGGCGGTTCGAATGGTACTTACAAGCTCTGCGAGCAAATATAAAAGCGCCAGAAGAAAGAAGAGAACAGCTTTTGGCATGGAGTCCCACAATAGAGACAAGGTGGATTTATCCATAGCCGATAGTTGAGCTATTGCAGAGTTATAAGTGCTCAACCACCTGAGTCCGCAGAGTGACAGAACACAGGCATTGCTAAACATTAAGAAGTACAGAAGATTTCGGGGCATTAAAGATTTTCTTTCAAGTCGACAAGAAAAGAACGAATATCTTTAAGTTTAAGTACAATTTCAGCGTTCTCAATGGTTTCTTCGCGATTGGTCTTGAGCTTATTCTTGGCCCCTTCAAGGGTAAAACCTCGTTCTTTAACCAAGTGATAAATCAAATGAAGATTCTCAACATCTTTGTTGGTGAATAACCGATTTCCTTTGCGATTTTTCTTGGGCTGTAAAATATCGAATTCCTTTTCCCAGAATCGAATCAACGATGTGTTCACATCAAACATAGCAGCGACTTCACTGATGCTGTGATACATTTTCGTTATTTCTTTCTCTTTGTAAGGCATAGGATTAAATCCAAATGACGTGTGTGTCGTCAAGAGCTAAAATACGCAAGTATTCCGATTGTACGAATGTTTAGTCAAATGACTGATTGGCCACCTTCGATTTTTCCAACAACTCCTCATATTGATCAGGCGTTAGGTCGTTGAAGTAATAATTTGCTGGGTTCACAGCTCTGCCTTCTTTACGAACTTCATAGTGCAAGTGAGGAGCTACAGAAGTTCCGGTGTTTCCAACTAGGCCAATAACCTCACCACGCATGATTTTCTGTCCTTTTCGTACCAAGATTTTACTCATGTGTCCGTATAAGGTTTGATATCCAAAACCGTGCTTAATGATTACATGATAACCATATCCTCTGTTCTTTTTCTCTACATTAACTACGACACCATCACCGGTTGCATATATCTCAGTACCTGTGCTGGCAGAGAAGTCCATGCCCTTGTGAAGCTTTCGTATTTTGTAGATAGGGTGAATTCTATAACCATACCCAGAAGCCACCCGCGCTAGGTCAGTATTGTTGATAGGTTGTATAGCGGGGATCGAAGACAACATTTCGTTGTTCTTCTCTGCCAAACTGAAAATCTCTTCTATTGATTTGCTCTGAGCTACGAGCGATCGTTGAAGCCTAGAAATTCTCTTCTTGGTTTCTACAATTTGCTCTGAAGATTCATATCCTCCTAAATTCTTATACCTATCGACTCCGCCAATTCCTCGATGTCTCAAATGTTCTGGATATGGGGCAGCACCAAATATGCTTCGGTAGATATCATCATCCTTGCGCTGAAGATCTGAAGCTAGAGTTTCTAATGTGTCCAGTTCAGCAGACATCTGTGCGATCTGATGGTTCGCAAACTCCAAATCCAAGCGTAAAGCCTTTTCCTTTGGGTTGTCAACGAAGGTCGAAAATACAGTTATTGAGATGAAAGCAACGGCGGCTAGTATGAAGGAGTACACGCCAATTGTTATCAAATAATCCTTCGCTCGAGGTTTAACCTTCTCGTAGTTCAGCGTTTTCGGATTGTATTTGTACTTAAATCTTGCCATGGCATTTGCGATTTCGCGTAGCGAAAATATCGAAATTACGCTACTTTTGCAATTTACAAGAAGTCTTACCCTCCCAATTAACATGCCTTAACAGCAAAAATACACGATGAAAGCTAAAGATGTTCGCCAAAAATTCCTGGATTATTTTGCTTCTAAACAGCACGAGATTGTTGGGTCTGCCCCAATGGTAGTAAAGGATGATCCCACTTTGATGTTTACCAATGCGGGCATGAATCAGTTCAAAGATTTGTTCTTGGGAAATTCTGAAGTAAAATTTCCTCGTATTGTAAATACTCAGAAATGTCTTCGCGTTAGTGGAAAACACAACGATTTGGAAGAGGTTGGTGTCGATACTTACCACCATACCATGTTCGAAATGCTTGGAAATTGGTCCTTTGGAGATTATTTCAAAAAGGAAGCTATTGAATGGGCATGGGAGCTATTGACTGATGTATACGGCATAGATAAGAGTAGGTTGTACATCACAATCTTTGAAGGAGAGAAGTCTGATAAGCTAGATGAAGATTTTGAGGCTAGAGAAATTTGGGCTGCATTAGTTCCAGATGATAGAATCTTGGCGTGTGGGAAAGAGGATAATTTTTGGGAAATGGGCGAAACGGGTCCTTGTGGGCCGTGTTCCGAAATTCACATCGATTTACGTTCTGATTACGAAAGAACCAAAATTGATGGGGCTTCCTTGGTAAACTTGGATCATCCTCAGGTGATTGAAGTTTGGAATTTAGTGTTCATGGAGTTCAATCGTATGTCTGATCGCTCGTTGGTTCCTTTGCCAAATAAGCACATAGATACAGGTATGGGATTTGAGAGACTAGTGCGCGCTCTTCAGGGTAAATCATCCAACTATGATACGGATGTCTTTACGGGCTTAATTTCAGCCCTTGCGGGCAAATGTGGTAAGGCGTATTTAGGAGAAGACTCAAAACAAGATATTGCAATGCGCGTGATTAGTGATCACGTAAGGGCTGTCGCGTTTTCAATTGCAGACGGGCAATTGCCATCAAATACTGGGGCCGGATATGTAATCCGACGAATTTTGAGAAGAGCTGTTCGTTATGGATATAGCTTTTTAGATATGAACGAGCCATTCATGAATGAACTAGTGAGTATTCTAGTCGAGGACTTGGGTGATTCATTTCCTGAATTGGCCCGTGGGCAAACTCTTATCGAAAAGGTAATTCACGAAGAGGAAGAGAGTTTCTTGAGAACCTTGGAGAAGGGAATAGGTCGTTTGGATGAAATCCTAAAAAGCACAAAAGGTGACATAGTAGACGGGAAAAGAGTATTTGAACTGTACGATACCTTTGGATTTCCTATTGATCTTACTTCATTGATTGCTGCGGAATCAAACAAGCAGATTGATGAGGCTGGATTTCAAAAAGAATTGAACGCACAGAAGGATAGAAGTCGTGCTGCAGGTAAAATTGAATCAGGAGATTGGAACATTTTACTTGTGGATGAAGTTGAAGAGTTTGTTGGATACGATCACCTCGAAACCAAAGTCAAAATCACGAAGTACCGACACGTCAAAACCAAAGGAAAGGAACTTGTCCAGTTGGTTTTCAATATCACTCCATTTTACGCTGAATCAGGCGGCCAAGTGGGAGACCAAGGAATTATTTCAGCGGGAACAGATGTTGTCCGTGTTTTAAATACAGTCAAAGAGAACAATTTGATTATTCACTTGGTCGACAAATTGCCAAGTGATACCAAAGCGACCTTCTCAGCCGCTGTGAGCGCAAAACGACGCGAAGCAATCATGTCTAACCACAGTGCAACTCATCTCTTGCATGAAGCCTTGAGAGAAGTTCTGGGAGCGCATGTGGAGCAAAAAGGAAGTTTGGTGAATCCCGACTACCTAAGGTTTGATTTCAGTCACTTCCAAAAGATGACTGCGGAAGAAGTTCAGGAAGTAGAAAGACTATGCAACGATCGTATTCGGATGAATTTGGCACTTGAGGAACAAAGAGCCATTCCAATTGATGAAGCTCGAAAGACGGGAGCAATGATGCTGTTTGGAGAAAAGTATGGAGACCTTGTCCGTGTGATCCGCTTTGGAAAATCGGTTGAGCTCTGTGGTGGTACTCATGTCGAAGCTACCGGGAAAATTGGTTTGATTAAAATTACGTCTGAATCGGCAGTTGCCGCAGGTATGCGCAGAATTGAGGCGATTACCAGCGAAAAAGCAGATGCGTTTGTCAATGAGCAGATTGATACCTTGAAAGAGGTTAAGGCTTTGTTTAAGAATCCCAAAAATTTAGTGCAGACCATAGTTGATTTGCAACAAAAAAGCAATGATCTCATATCCACTATTGAACGATTGAATAAGGATAAAGCAAAAGGAATGAAAGGGGAGATCGTTGCGAATGGCGAAGAACTTAACGATACCTTTTTTATAGCGATGAAGATTGATCTCGGTCCAGCAGAAATCAAGGATTTATCCTTCCAGTTGAAAGGGGAGTATCCAAACTTATTTGCTGTGTTTGCTTCTGAATCAGATGGTAAGGCTGTTTTATCTTGTGCGATAGGGGATGACTTGATCAAAACGAAATCATTGAATGCAGGTTCAATTATCCGAGAGCTAGCTAAAGAGATCCAAGGAGGGGGAGGCGGACAAGCATTTTATGCAACTGCCGGAGGACCGAAAGTGGAAGGACTTGATAGTGCATTAAAAAACGCGAGAAGTTTTATCAACTAATCGCGTTTTTCAATGGAATATTTGTAGAAAATAATTTTAAGCGTACTGAGGAGCGGGTCTTGACTTAAGTTCACTCATTTTATGTCCATAAACTGGACCATAGTAAACTTCATTGTATGCTAGACCTAAGTTCAGTGCATAGAACATGTTAAATACTGTAGCCAATATATAGTCAAGTATTGTATATTTTCCAAAGCTTTGAACTAGTTCTATCATTATTCTAAAAGCAAAATAGATGTTGAAAACTGGAATAAGAAATAGCCAAGCGTGTGAGTCAGGTCTTCCTACTATTCTCATAGTAACAACCAAGTCATAAAAAGGAATAACCGCAGCAATACCAGGCTGATCGGCTTTCATGAACATTTTCCATTTCGCTAATGCTCCAACTAAAAGGATGAAGAAGAATAGAAGAAATATACCGGGATTGTCTTCCCAGAGGAGTGATATTGTGTTTTCCATGGCAGAGATGTTTTAAGAAATGTAATGTCAGATTATTCAGAATCTATAGTTAAGACGCACAGCTACTTTGATGGTTGCCTTGTTCTATAGTTTATTTGACAATAAAAATACGGGTCTAATCGAAGGTTCAAACCAAGAATATCAAGTGTTTTTAACCTCAAAATGGGGATTAACCTTTTGGATTGGCGTGTAATTTTACTGATTTCGCATCTATTGTCTTCGGGCACAGAATGATGAGTCTTTCAATGATGTTTCGAAATTCTCGAATATTCCCAGTCCAGTCAACTTTTTGTAATTCTGTAAGCGCTTCTTTCTCGATTTTCTTCAAGGGCATGCTGTAGTCCTCACAGATTGTGTTGATGAAATGCTTGGCCAACAATGGAATGTCCTCGATTCTTTCATTGAGTGATGGCACATGGATCAGTATAACACTTAGGCGATGGTATAAATCTTCGCGGAAGTTCCCTTCATTTATTTCCTTTCGAAGGTCCTTATTCGTTGCCGCTATTATACGCACATTGACAGCTATGTCTTTATCACCACCGACTCTCGTAATGCGATTTTCTTGCAACGCACGGAGCACTTTGGCTTGCGCGGAATGACTCATGTCGCCAATTTCATCAAGAAACAATGTTCCATTATCAGCCAATTCGAATTTGCCTTGACGCTGCTTAATTGCCGAAGTAAAAGCACCCTTTTCGTGTCCAAATAATTCGCTTTCGATCAGTTCGGAAGGAATGGCTGCACAATTGACCTCGATAAACGGAGCTCCAGATCTTGAGCTTTGCTCATGCAATTGGCGAGCGACTAATTCCTTTCCAGAGCCATTTCCGCCAGTGATTAGCACCCTAGCTTCCGTTGGAGCAACGGTTTCGATCATGTCCTTGATGCTCTGAATAGCTTTTGATTCACCAACTATGTCAGAGGAAAGTTTCTTCTGTATTTTACGTTTGAGAACTTTGGTTTCTTTTACTAGTTCCGACTGGTCACTTGCATTGCGCAAGGTCACGAGAATACGGTTGAGGTCTAGTGGTTTCTCAATGAAGTCATAGGCACCTTTTTTCAAAGCATCCACGGCTGTTTCCACAGTGCCGTGACCTGAAATCATGATCACAGGACTGTCAACGTTAAGCAATTGGAATTTCTCCAAAACCTCTAGTCCATCCATGCCAGGCATTTTGATGTCGCAGAAGATGATGTCGTATTTTTTCTCGCGAACCATTTCTAAAGCTGATAGTCCATCAGCTGCCAAGTCCACTTTATACTTCTCGTATTCGAGTATTTCTTTCAATGAAGCTCTGATTGCTTCTTCGTCGTCTATGATTAATATGCTATTCATGTTCTCGGTTTTCTTAACTACTACACAATTATTATTCCGCCCCTTCCATTTGGCGGATAACTTGTCTCACAGCACCTTCTTTTAAAGCAAAGGGAGAGTGGACCATCGATTCAATTTTGGTCATTGACAGTGTTTTGCGAATTAGAATAAGCGCAATCACAATCATGTCTGCACGCATGGGAACCAATCCTTTGATGAATAACCTCTGATTCAAGGTGCTTTCAATTAGTTGATCGTAGAATTGTTTGAATGTTTCTAAGTCCAGCTCGGATCCTCCTTTCTCCTGGTAGGTTGATGGTAATTCACCTTTATGTGAAAATACTTCAATCAGACTGTCAAATGAGCCTGAACTACCTATGAGCTGTATCGGTTTATGCTCAAGGCAGGCTTGGATCAACGGCTCAAGTAATTCTTCAATATGCCGATCTAGTCCATCAACTTCGTCTGCTGTCATAGGATCTGATGGCCGGAATTTTCCTTTCAACCGAGACACTCCTAGCGGAAGACTCGTTTTCCAGTAAACATTTTTACTGTCGCAGATGATAAACTCAAGGCTACCTCCTCCGATGTCCATGATAAGGGATGGTTTGTCTCCAAGATCCATGCTCAGGTTTACTCCTTCATAAATCAATTGGGCCTCTTGGTCCCCGTCAATGACTTCGATGGGCATGCCGAGTAATTCAATAGCTGTTTGGATAAAGTCCGAACCATTCGCGGAATCGCGAATCGCTGAAGTTGCAAAAGCAAAGTACTTGCTCACTAGGAAGTTTGATAGGACGTTTCGGTGAATGAGTAATGCGTCAATTCCTCGCGCATAACGATTGATTCCAATGCGATTGTCAATTGCACTAGGAGCCAACTTAACAACAATTTTTGTGGAGAAGATTACTTTCCATTTTTCGTCTTCCAAAGTCTCTACAATGAGCAAATTGAAAGTATTCGTTCCACAATCAATGATGCCAATTCTCATCTTTATTGCTTAGCGATTATCCATTTCCAAATTTCCTTGTATGACGCCTTTTTACCATACATCAAAATACCTATGCGGTATATGCGCCCAGCGATCCATACGAATAGCAGAAAGGTCAATATGAGTATGGCCATTGAGCTAAATAGGACTAACCATTCTATTCCTGAAAAACCCATTGCTGATCGTATCATCATAACAATTGGTGAGGTGAAAGGTACTAGTTCGAAAATTACTCCAAGAGAACTGTCTGGATTCTGAACCAGCATTTCAGCAACTATAAAACCAAATATCAAAGGCAATGAAACAGGAAGCATGAATTGCTGAGTGTCTGTCTCTGCATCAACTGCTGAGCCTATGGCTGCGAACATGGCGCCATAAAGAAGAAATCCACCGATAAAGAAGAATATGAACAACGAAATAAGCAACGGCCAGTTGATAGACAAGAGTGCAACAGCGAAATCGTTGTTGGCAATCATTACCTGTGTGTCACTGAGTTCGCTGGTGGATATTACTGCACCAGCATCTACTAACAAAGCAGGGTCGCTGAGATCACCAAGCATAATAAAACTTCCAATGAACATGACTATAGAGCATAAAACAACCCACATCAAAAATTGTGTGAGTCCTACCAAACCAATGCCTACGATCTTTCCCATCATCAATTGAAAAGGCTTGACAGAGGAGATAATGACTTCGACGATTCGATTGGTTTTTTCTTCTATCACACCCCTCATAACTTGGACACCATATAGAAAAATGAAGAAGTAGATCATTACGGAGAACCCAAATCCAACTACAGCTTTGTATTGATCCAATGACTCACGTCCTCCTTGTTCAACATCCATCTCGACAAAAGATACACTCACTTTCATGCTCTTGTAAGTGGCCCAATCCAATTTTAGATTGTCCTGAACCCGAAACTGTTCAATGGCATTTTCAATTTCGTATTTAATCGTCTCTTTTACAGTAAGGCTTGGAATCTTCTTATATGTTAGAGGTGTGCCCGATCCTGAATTAAGCTGGGCATCATCTATGACAATCTTCAGCGTGTAGACGCTTTCTTTGAAGACTTCATCCGAAATATCGTCTTTCGTAAAATGGTAAACGAGGTTCTCGGAATCTTTGAAGGTATTGGCGAATCGACTTTCTAAATGGCCTGTGCCTTCAGAGTAACGAGTTAATATTCCATTCTGGTCTACAACCAAGACATCATGATGGGTCGTGTCATTTAAAATGAACCAAACACCACCAAATATAACAGCGGCAAAAATCAGTGGAGCCAGAAATGTCATTATGATGAACGACTTCTTTGTGACGCGAGTTGAATATTCTCGTTTGATGATCAGTCCAATCTTACTCATGCCACTTCTTGGTTTTCATTTGAACTAGCTACTGCTTCAATAAATATGTCGTGCATAGAGGGAATTAGAGGCTTTGCCTCTAATATTTCTGTTATTGGCAACATGAGAGCCAATAAGTCGTTGAATTTTGATCCTCTAAGTAGGTTGACCTCACATGTGTGAATGTCATTCTCCGTCGTCATGGACAATAGCTCAAAATTGGTCCACAAAGCACTGGTAAAGGCGATCATGTTTCCTTTGAACCTGAGCTGGTAGGCTTCTTTTTGAAATTGATTTCGCACTTTATTGAACTCTCCCGAAAGAACGAGTTCTGACTTGTTGATCAATCCTATATGATCACAAAGAGCCTCAACAGAGCCCATGTTGTGAGTAGACAGAATGATGGTAGCTCCTTCATCTCGAAGTCTTAAAATTTCCTGGGTAACGATTTCGACATTGATAGGATCGAATCCGCTAAATGGTTCGTCAAGAATTAATAGACTGGGCTTGTGGAGCACGGTAGTAATGAATTGGATCTTTTGCGCCATTCCTTTACTGAGCTCCTCAACTTTCTTGTTCCACCATGGACTGATCTCGAACCTATCAAACCACTTTTGCAGCTCTGTTCTGGCTTCTTTAGCACTCATGCCCTTGAGTTGGGCAAGATACATGCACTGCTCGCCGACTTTCATTTTCTTGTATAGCCCTCGTTCTTCAGGTAAATATCCAATTTTGAATACATGATCTGGTTGAAGAGCTTGACCATTAAGCAAGACTTGGCCTTTGTCCGGATTGATAATCTGGTTAATTATCCGGATAAGCGTAGTTTTTCCAGCTCCGTTAGGACCCAGAAGGCCGAATATTTTTTGTTCGGGTACAACAAAATTAATATCGGTCAATGCCTGATGTCCTGAGAAAGACTTGGAAAGGTTACTGATTTCTAAGGTGTTCATAGTAATAGGTGAAGTTCACAAAGCTAACAATTCCAAGCACCTTGAATGCTACGTCGAGGTGATACAAGCTAACTTAATAACTCGCTCTATCTATGAAAACATTTCTTGGACTTTTTGGAAGAATCCTTTGTCTTTGTGTGTTGGGTTAGGAACAAAGCCCTCAGAGGTTCTTAACTTCTCTAAAGTTTCCTTTTCCGAAGATGTGATTTTTTGAGGCGTCCAAACGCTGATATTGACAAGTAAATCGCCATTTCCATATCCATTGACGCTGGGCAGACCTTTGTTTTTTAACCTCAGGATTTTACCGCTTTGAGTGCCAGGTTCAATTTTGATTTTGGCTTTTCCCTCTACTAATGGCACTTCCGCATCTCCTCCAAGAACGGCATCTATGAAGTTGATATAAAGTTCATAGTGCAAGTTTTGACCGTTGCGTTTAAGTTTATCGTGCTCGACTTCCTCTATTAGTACGAGAAGGTCCCCAGGAACACCTCCGAAAGGACCTGCGTTTCCTTTTCCTGCAACTCTCAGTTGCATGCCGTCTTCCACGCCTTTTGGAATGTCGATTTGAACGACTTCTTCTTTGCGTTTTAGACCATGCTCATCGGCATCTTTTGGCTTGCTACTTACAATTTGGCCGGTTCCGTGACAGGAAGGGCATGTTGCTGTTGTGGCCATCTGGCCAAGAATTGTGTTGGTCACGCGACGCACCTGACCAGCACCTTGACAGGTAGAACATGTTGAGTATTTAACACCTTCTGCCTGAACAAGCTTAAGTACTTTTATTTTCTTCTTCGCTCCGTTGGCAATTTCTTCCAAGTTGAGCTTTACTTTTATTCTAAGGTTGGAACCTTTGGTGCGCCTTGATTGACCGCCACCGCCTCCAAAGCCTCCGCCACCTCCGCCGAAAGCTCCTCCGAAGATGTCGCCGAATTGCGAGAATATGTCATCCATATTCATGCCGCCTCCGCCGCCGCCCCCAAAGCCACCTTTCATGCCATCGTGTCCGAACTGGTCATAACGTGCCTTTTTGTCTCCATCACTTAAGACTTCGTATGCTTCAGCTGCTTCTTTAAATTTAGCTTCTGCAGCGTCGTCATCAGGATTTTTATCCGGGTGAAATTTTAAAGCCAGTTTTCGATAAGCCTTTTTAACCTCCGCTTGATCAGCAGATTTACTTATTCCTAGAATCTCGTAGTAGTCGCGTTTTGCCATCCTTCCTTAGTTTCCGATTACGACTTTTGCGTAACGGAGTATTTTGCCATTCAACAAATATCCTTTTTCAATCACGTCAACGACTTTGCCTTTTTGAGAATCGTCGGCAGCAGGTATCTGTGTAAGAGCTTCATGATAGTCAGTATCGAAAGTCTCACCAAGAGCATTCAAAGGCTCTAGTCCTCGGCCTTCTAGAAATTTGAATAGTTTCTGATGTATTAAACCAAAACCTTCACGAAGTGCTTCGACATCTGTATTGTCTGCATTGTGCATAATAGCGCGGTCAAAATCATCCAATACAGTGACTAGATTGCTCATCAAGTCGCCATTTGCGTTTTTGATCAGTTCAACACGTTCTCGTGTATTTCTCTTGCGGAAATTATCAAATTCAGCATGCAAGCGGACATATTTGTCTTTCCATTGAGCATCGTTGTTCTCTTCTGCTTTTGTTTCTGGAGCATCAGTAGCTTCTTCGTTCTGATCTACTATCTCTTCTTGTACTTGACCTTCTGTGCTTTCTGGCTCAGTAACCTTCTCTTTCGTCATAGTTGGCTTATTTGCGCTTGTCGCATGACAATTACCTTGCCATTGATAAAGTTGAGACAAAATGTCACGAATAAAAAAATCCCGTGCCAATTCAAATAAATTGACACGGGACAGTCTGAATGATTGTCAGTCTTATAGTTTCTTTACATGCTTGTCGATCTCTATATGCAATTGCAATGCACGAAGTTCTTTGGCGACGATAATGCCATTTTCATCAACCAAAAAACTGTAAGGAATACTTCTTACGCCATAAATGGCAGCAGCTTCACTATTCCATCCTTTTAAATCAGAGATATGATAGTCCCACTCAAGCTTATCTTGCTTCACTGCTTTCTCCCATGCACCTTGCTTACTATCAAGTGATACGCTCAACACCTCAAAGCCTTCGGCAGTCTTGAATTTAGCTTTCTTATATTTTTGATAAGCGGAAACAACGTGTGGGTTTTCTCTGCGACATGGACCACACCATGAGGCCCAAAAGTCAATCAATACCAACTTACCCTTAAGGTCTGAAAGTTTCATTGTTTTCCCATCTATTGTAGCCATGTCAAGCTCTGGAGCAAGATCACCAATATTGGTACCTACTTTAAGATTCTTGAAACTAGGTGCTTTCGCGGCTGACGGGGGATTGTTTAATGTAAAACTAAAGGCGGCCACTAGGGCAATCGCAAGAGTCATTATTTGGATTCCTTTCTTCATCTAATCTGAGTTTGTCCTGTAAAGTTACAAAATTTGAGAATTGTGTTTTACAATTATCGAGCCAAAATTGGATTAGTCTATCCTTTTGATGTCTGCACCGATTGCCAAAAGCCGCTTGTCAATGTTCTGGTAACCACGATCAATCTGACCAATATTGTGAATTGTGCTTTTGCCTTCAGCTGATAGCGCTGCAATAAGCAAAGAGACACCTGCTCGAATATCAGGAGAAGTCATCGTGACGCCTTTCAGCGGGATTTTACGATCCATTCCAATAACCGTAGCTCGGTGAGGATCGCATAATATTATTTTGGCCCCCATGTCAATTAGCTTATCGACGAAAAACAGTCTGCTTTCAAACATTTTCTGGTGGACTAGAACACTGCCTCTTGCTTGGGTTGCTGTGACAAGAGCAATGCTTATAAGGTCTGGAGTAAATCCAGGCCAAGGAGCGTCTGAAATGGTCATAATCGAACCATCGATGAAAGACTCAATTTCGTAACTATCTTGCGGCGGTACTAGAATATCGTCACCTTCAATCTGTATTTTGATCCCCATCCGTTTGAAAACTTCAGGGATCATACCGAGATCAGGAAGGCTTACATCTTTGATTCTTAGTTGACCTTGTGTCATGGCTGCCATGCCAATGAAACTGCCTATTTCAATCATATCGGGCAGGCAGCGATGCTCGCACCCTCCGAGGTATTCCACACCTTCTATGCGAAGCAGATTACTTCCAATGCCCGTGATTTTGCCACCCATGCTATTGATCATCTTGCACAATTGTTGCAAATATGGCTCACAGGCAGCGTTATATATAGTAGTCACTCCTTTGGCAAGCGAAGCGGCCATAACAATATTGGCTGTGCCAGTGACTGACGCTTCATCAAGAAGCATATAGGCACCTTTGAGTTCTTTAGCTTCTGTTTTGTAGAAACTGTTCTTTGCGTCGTAGGTAAATGTCGCACCTAGTTTTTCGAAACCAATGAAATGGGTGTCCAGACGTCGTCTTCCTATTTTATCTCCTCCAGGTTGAGGTATATAGCCTTTTCCTAGTCGTCCCAAAAGAGGTCCAACTATCATAATGCTTCCGCGCAATCCTCCTCCCTTCTTTTTGAATTCGTCGGTAGTGAGGTAGTCAACATCAACCTCATCAGCTTGAAAGCTGTATGCTCCTTCCTCGAGTTTACTGACTTTTACGCCAAGATCGCTCAAGAGCATGATCAGCTTGTTGACATCAACGATGTCTGGAATATTACGGATAATTACCTTTTCAGGTGTGAGTAGAACGGCACAGATGATCTGTAGTGCCTCGTTTTTAGCGCCTTGTGGAGTAACTTCTCCGTTCAATGGATTTCCTCCTATTATTTCAAATGTTGCCATGTGCCAATTTTTATCTTGCTATCGCAAGAAGTGGATAATTCGTGATGCCAAGGACAAGATCATCAGAATTTATTGACAATGGATGTAGGAAAGAGTATGCGACAAGCGCAAAAGATTAAGCGAGGTGATTGGGAAACAGTTCGTTACCTTTTCTTACGCTTGAAGTTTTTCATGTTTTTCTCCGGCTTAGGAGCCGTTAATACACGAGATCTGCTGATAAGTTCAGAATTCGGAGTAAGAGTTTCACCTTCTTTGAGAGATACTTTACCTTTCGATAAATCATCGAGTTGTTTAAGAATAGTCTCGTCCTCAACTGTATTTCTATTCCAAGTTAAGTAGTGCTTTTTCATTAGGTTGGCCACAACAAAGGCAAACTGGTCACGATCTTCTCCTGGCTCATACTCAGCAACCTTGGTGATCATTTTCTCCAAGTATTTGCCATAATGACCGTAGCGAAAATCTTTATCAGGGTATGGCAAACGATGAGGTGGCTCAAGGAAAGTCTCTGGAGTCGGCTTCTCATATTCACTATCAACATCCAATTGAAAGTCGGACATAATGTGCAAGTGGTCCCAAAGTTTGTGCTTGAAATCTTCGATGTCACGGAGATAAGGGCAAAGCTGTCCCATCACCGAAATTGTGGCTTGAGCTACTTTGTTTCTCTCTTCCCGATCTTCAACGTTAAGACAGTACTCAATCATCCTATGAACGTTTCGGCCATATTCTGGTATGACCAAATCGGGACGTTGGCTGTTGTACTCTAATTTTAATTCTATGTCTTGACCTTGCATCTTGCAAATATGTTGATTAAAGGCGGTACCGAGAAATATTTTGGGGTTTATTTAAATTCGTGCTCAATCTAATATTTGCAGTTTAGCAAAGCGCAGAAGCAATTGTTTTTGCCCCACTTTTGGAAAAAAGACAGTAGCCTTTTTATTGGCAGGATCTCCTTCAATAGTAAGGACTTTGCCTTTTCCAAAGCGCTCGTGTATCACCTGGTTTCCAGGTTGTAAAAGATTGGCGTCAGAGGCTTCGATGGGTTGAGCGTTGGATGTTGATGCTCTTTTCATGCCTGGAGGTGGAGCAATGGGTTGCTTCGGAGCTGTTGATTTTCTCGATGAGAATTGTTTCCTTTCAGCATTGAAATCCATCGAAAAGCCTTTCGGCTTAGGTGTTGTAGGCATAGATAAGAACTGTGGATCAATCTCTTCAATAAAGCGACTAGGCTCGGCATGTGTTAAATTGCCCCAGCGGTATCTTGTGGTGGCATAGCTTAGAGTTGCAATTTCTTCCGCTCTTGTGAGCGCGACATAAAATAGTCGGCGTTCTTCTTCTAAATCTTCTCTCGAATTGAGTGAAAGCTGACTTGGGAATAAATTCTCTTCTAAGCCAACAACATATACAGCTGGGAACTCAAGACCTTTGGCAGCATGAATGGTCATTAGACTTATTTTGTTGTCGTCATCATCATCTGCGTCGGCATCGGTCAAAAGCGCGACATCAATTAGGAAGTCGCTGAGAGAGAAAATTCTGTCAGGGTTGTCTAAATCCTTTTGATCTGAGAAATTCTTCATGCCATTTAACAGCTCTTGGATGTTCTCATAGCGCCCAACACCTTCGGGTGACTTGTCGTCATAAAGATTCTTTAGGAGGCCTGTTGAGGTGGCAATAAGGTGTCCCAAGTCATAAGCTGGTTGCTTGTCCAGTTCCGAGGCGAAGCTTGTGATCATGGTTGCAAAATCGTTCAACTTTGCTTGTGTCGAGTTGTTAACCCCGCTAACATAGGTGGCAGGTGCGCTAATAACCTCCCACAAGCTAATATTGTTATTCCTAGCCGTGATGACTAGTTTCTCTATTGTGGTTTTTCCGAGTCCCCTGCCTGGATTGTTAATTACACGCTTAAATGCTTCTTCATCTTGATGATTAGCCGACAAACGGAAATAGGCCAAAAGGTCTTTAATTTCTTTTCGTTGGTAAAACGATTGACCTCCATATATCCTATAGGGAAGATTCATTTTGCGCAATGCCTCTTCAAATGAACGAGATTGTGCATTGGTCCGATAAAGAATCGCGAAATCCTTGTGGTGACGTTTTTGTCGGGTACTAATTTCGAAGATGTCCTCTGCTACAAATTTTCCTTCCTCGTTGTCAGAGTATGAGCGATGCACGACAATTTGATTTCCCTGGCCGTTATCGGTCCATACTTCCTTTTGAATCTGATCCTTGTTCTTGGAAATTATACTATTCGCGGCATTGACTATTGTCTTCGTTGATCGATAGTTCTGTTCCAGTTTGTATTGGCCGAAATCGGGATAGTCTTTTTTAAAGTTCAGTATGTTCTGGATATTGGCTCCACGAAATGCGTAGATGCTCTGAGCATCATCTCCTACAACACACAGGTTTTGGTGTGCGGCTGCCAATTGCTTCACGATAAGGTATTGGCTAAAGTTTGTGTCTTGGTACTCGTCTACTAGTATGTACTTGAATTTGTGCTGGTACTTATGGAGTAGCTCAGGAAATTTTCGAAGCAGAACGTTTGTGTTGAACAGCAAGTCATCGAAGTCCATTGCGCCGGCTTTAAAACATCGCTGTTTATACTGCATGTATATTTCTCCCAATCGAGGTTTTCCAGTTTGATGATCTTCAGCTACAACATCTGTGTTTTTTAAGTATGCTTCAGGAGTAATGAGATTGTTTTTGGCGGAAGAAATTCTTCCAAAAACAACTCCTGGTTTGTAGACTTTGGGATCTAACCCCATTCCCTTGATTATATCGCTTAGCAGACTTTTACTATCCTGGGTGTCGTAGATCGTGAAATTACGCGGGTAGTTGAGATGGTCGGCTTCAATCCTCAAGATACGTGCGAAGATGGAATGGAATGTTCCCATCCAAATGTTTCGTGATTCATTCTCGCCGACAATGGTTCCAATTCGGGACTTCATCTCACGAGCGGCTTTATTCGTAAAAGTGAGTGATAGTATAGAAAAAGGGTCAACGCCATTGTTCATCAGGTGGGCTACACGGTAAGTGAGAACGCGGGTTTTACCCGATCCAGCACCTGCAATGACCATCATTGGGCCTTCTAATTGTTCGACCGCTGCTCTTTGAGCGGAGTTGAGTTCATCAAGATAATTCACGGACCAAATGTAGCTATTTCAAAGGGGTGTTTTTGTCCAAAATGATTCATATTTCACACATTTATGGATGTTTTTACAAGAAGTTTTGATTTCTGTAACCCTAATGGAGATGGGGTTTTTTTTGCGTCTAAAAGCATTATCTCCATGAAAGTCAGAACTTTTTGAACAATGGATATTGTATTTGTAAAGATAAATTGTACATTTGCAGCCCCAAAAAAATTGCGGGATGCACGAATTTTGTGCAAAAACTTTATAGGATAACGAGATACTGCGTATGCCTACGATACAGCAACTAGTAAGAAAAGGAAGACAGACCATCGTCAAGAAAAGCAAATCAGCCGCTCTTGATTCTTGTCCACAGCGACGGGGAGTGTGTGTTCGTGTATACACAACGACACCTAAGAAGCCAAACTCAGCAATGAGGAAGGTGGCAAGGGTAAGGTTGACAAACGGAAATGAGGTGAATGCCTACATTGGAGGAGAAGGTCACAATCTGCAAGAGCACTCGATAGTGCTTGTGCGTGGAGGAAGAGTGAAGGATTTGCCAGGTGTACGTTATCACATCGTACGTGGAGCATTGGACACGGCCGGAGTTGAGGGCCGTCAACAACGTAGATCGAAATATGGCGCGAAACGTCCTAAAAAGAAATAACACTTCTTACACCAAAGAACCATGAGAAGAAGAAGTTCCAAAGAAAGAATTACGTTGCCAGACCCGCGTTTTAACAACGAGGTCGTAACGAAGTTTGTCCACAACATGATGTTGAGCGGTAAGAAGAATTTATCGTACACTATCTTTTATGAAGCAGTTGATAAAATTGCTGAGAAGACGGGAGAAGACGGATTGGAGACTTGGCAAAAAGCTCTTACTAATGTCACTCCTGCTGTAGAGGTAAAGAGTCGTCGAGTAGGTGGGGCAACTTTCCAAATTCCAATGCCGATTCGTGACGCACGTCGTCAGTCGTTGGCCATGAAATGGATGATCGGATTTGCACGAAAGCGTAATGAGCGTTCAATGGCTGATAAGCTAGCGGCGGAAATTATTGCGGCTTCGAAAGAAGAGGGTGCAACCTACAAGAAGAAGGAAGATGTGCATAGAATGGCTGAGGCCAACAAAGCATTCTCTCACTTCAGATTTTAATTGAAATTGAATATTTGATATAGTTCACAATGGCTAAGAGAGATCTTAAATACACGCGTAACATCGGCATCATGGCTCACATTGATGCGGGCAAGACGACCACTACGGAGCGTATCTTGTACTATACAGGAATCAGTCACAAGATTGGTGAGGTACATGATGGTGCTGCTACAATGGACTGGATGGAGCAGGAGCAGGAGAGAGGTATTACGATTACTTCAGCTGCGACAACTTCTTTCTGGAAGTATAGAGGAGATGAGTATAAGATGAATATCATCGATACTCCTGGGCACGTTGACTTTACTGTTGAGGTAGAGCGTTCATTGCGTGTGTTAGATGGTGCTGTTGCTTTGTTCTGTGCTGTAGGTGGTGTTGAGCCACAGTCTGAGACTGTGTGGAGACAAGCCGATAAGTACGGTGTTCCTCGCGTAGGATTTGTGAACAAAATGGATCGTTCTGGTGCTGACTTCTTCAAAGTTGTTGAGCAGATTAAGGATCGTCTCGGAGGAAATCCAGTTCCATTGCAAGTTCCAATTGGTGCTGAAGATTCATTTACTGGTGTTGTTGATTTGATTAACAACATGGCCATTGAATGGAATGAGGAAGACAGAGGAATGACTTTCAAAGAGATTCCTATTCCAGAGGATTTGGTAGATGTAGTTGCAGAATGGAGAGGTAAGCTTGTTGAAGCTGCTGCTGAGCAGGATGACTCCTTGATGGAGAAATACTTCGAAGATCCAGATTCTATTACAGAAGATGAATTGATGGCCGCATTGAGAAAAGCTACAATTGCGATGGACATTATTCCATTGTTGTGTGGTTCGGCATTTAAGAATAAGGGAGTTCAAACGATGTTGGATGCGGTGATGTCGTATCTACCTGGACCAAGTGATATTCCTGCGGTTGAAGGTTTTAATCCTAAGACGGATGAGCCGGCAAAGCGTGAGCCTAATACTGATGAGCCGTTTGCAGCATTGGCTTTTAAAATTGCTACAGATCCATTTGTAGGTCGATTGGCATTTTTTAGAGTTTATTCTGGATTTTTGGATGCAGGGTCTTATGTCTTGAACACAAGAACTGACAAGAAGGAGAGAATTTCTCGAATTTTCCAAATGCACTCAAATAAGCAGAATTCTATTCCATCTATCGAAGCTGGAGATATTGGTGCGGCTGTAGGTTTTAAGGATATTAGAACAGGAGATACACTATGTGATGAAAAGCATCCAGTAGTTCTTGAGTCTATGACATTCCCCGAGCCTGTAATTGGAATCGCTATTGAGCCTAAAACTCAAGGTGATGTGGATAAGTTGGGTGTTGCTTTGAATAAGTTGGCCGAAGAGGATCCTACATTTCAAGTTAGAACAGACGAAGATTCGGGCCAGACAGTTATTTCTGGTATGGGTGAGCTTCACCTTGAGATTATTGTTGATCGATTAAAGAGAGAGTTCAAGGTTGAATGTAACCAAGGTGCTCCTCAAGTTTCTTACAAAGAGGCTATCAACGGATCAGTAGATCACAGAGAGATTTATAAGAAGCAGTCAGGTGGTCGAGGTAAGTTTGCAGATATTGTTGTTAAGATTAAGCCTAACAACGATCCTGAGACTCCAGGCTTGATTTTTAAGAATAGTATTAAAGGTGGTAATGTTCCACGTGAATATATTCCAGCTATTGAAAAAGGTTTTAAGGACGCGATGAAGAACGGTGTTCTTGCAGGATATCCTTTGGAATCATTAGCAGTAGAATTGGTAGATGGTGGTTTCCACGCTGTGGATTCAGATTCACTATCATTTGAGCTAGCTGCTAAGATGGCTTATAGAAATGCATTGCCAATGTGTAATCCAATCATCATGGAACCTATGATGAAGTTGGAGGTTGTTACACCAGAAGAGAATATGGGTGATGTTATTGGTGACTTGAACAAGCGACGTGGTTTGATTGAAGGAACTACTGAAAGACATGGAGCTACTGTGGTTAACGCCAAAGTGCCATTGTCAGGGATGTTTGGATATGTGACTGACTTGAGAACGATTACCTCTGGTAGAGCGACGTCGTCGATGGAATTCTCACACTATTCGCAAGCGCCAACTAGTATTGCTGATGAGGTGATTGCTAAGGCAAAAGGAAAAGTTAACGCATAATAATGTCACTTCAGATGGCTCAGAAAATTAGAATAAAATTAAAGTCATACGATCACAATTTGGTTGACAAGTCAGCCGAGAAAATTGTGAAGACGGTGAAAACTACAGGCGCTGTAATCAGTGGACCAATTCCATTGCCAACGCACAAGCGTATTTACACAGTTCTTCGTTCACCTCACGTGAACAAGAAGGCAAGAGAGCAATTCGAGCTTAGTTCATATAAGCGATTGATCGATATTTATAGCTCTTCGTCAAAAACTGTAGATGCTCTGATGAGATTGGAGTTGCCGAGTGGAGTAGAAGTAGAAATTAAGGTATAACGAATAATAATTAGACGATGTCAGGACTTATCGGAAAGAAAGTAGGGATGACTAGCATCTACAGTGCCGCTGGTAAAAATATACCATGCACAGTGATTGAAGCTGGTCCCTGCGTCGTGACTCAGGTTAAATCTGAGGAGAAAGATGGTTATCAAGCAGTTCAAGTTGGATTTGGAGACAAAACTGACAAGAACGTTACGAAGCCACTCTTGGGTCACTTCAAAAAAGCAAAAACATCAGCTAAAAGCAAGTTGGTGGAATTCAAGGGTTACAACCGTGAATTCGATTTAGGTGAAGAGTTAAAAGTTGAAGAGATTTTTAGCGAAGGAGATTTTGTTGCTGTAACAGGAACAAGTAAAGGAAAAGGATTTCAAGGTGTAGTAAAGCGTCATGGTTTTGCTGGTGTAGGTCAAGCGACACACGGTCAGCATAACAGAGGTCGTGCACCAGGTTCAATTGGAGCAGCTTCTGATCCAGCACGTGTTTTTAAGGGCATGAAAATGGCCGGACAAATGGGTAATGGACGAGTTACTATTGAGAACCTCGAGGTTGTTAAGATAATGCCGGAAAAAGGAATAATGATTGTGAAAGGCGCAATTCCCGGCTATAATGGTTCAACTGTTATAATCAGGAAGTAATATGGAACTGGCAGTATTAAATACAAAAGGAGAAAAGACCGGCAAGAGCATTACATTGTCTGATGACGTGTTCGGTATTGACCCTAACGACCATGTTATTTGGTTGGATGTGAAGCGTTACAGAAACGCGCAGCGTCAGGGAACTCACAAGGCAAAAGAGCGCAGTGATGTTAAGGGTAGTACTCGTAAGATCAAGCGTCAAAAGGGTACTGGTACAGCACGTGCTGGAGATATTAAAAACCCTTTGTTCCGTGGTGGTGGTACAGTATTCGGTCCACGTCCTCGTAGCTATGATATCAAGGTCAATAAAAAGACTGCGCGTCTAGCTAGAAGATCAGCTCTTGCATACAAGGCAAGTGAAAAAGAGATCTTAGCTTTGGATACAATGGATATGAAAGCTCCTAAGACTCAAGATTATCTTCAGATAATGAAGAACTTGAAAATTGAAGGAACGAAGACATTGTTGTTGGTGCCTGAAATGAATGAAGCAGTTAATCTATCATGTCGGAACTTGGCCAAGCACAAAGTGCAGGTGGCAAATTTCGTAAGTACATACGATATTTTGAATTGTGAGAAGTTAATCTTTGTGGGAAATGCTCATGAAGTATTAGAAAACATTCTTAACAAATAAGGGGATGAAGCAGATTCTGATTAAGCCGGTAATTACCGAGAAAATGACAGCGATCTCTGAAAAGCAAAACAAATTTGGCTTCATCGTCGATAGGGGTGCTAATAAGATAGAGATTACTAAGGCTGTAGAGCAGCGATACGGAGTGAAGGTACTTGATGTGAATACCATGAATTATGATGGTAAGGCAAAAGTGCGGTACACTAAGACAGGTATTGCGTCTGGAAGAACAAAGGCTTATAAAAAAGCAATAGTTCAAGTAGCAGACGGAGATACAATTGATTTTTACGAACACATTTAATAAGCGTCGCAATGGCGGTAAGAAAGTTAAATCCAGTAACACCAGGTACGCGGCATCGTGTAGTCACCAGCTTTGATGACATCACGACAGATAAGCCTTTTAAAGGCCTTATCACAATGCTCAACAAGAAGGGTGGTCGAAATAATCAGGGTCGAATGACCATGAGATACAGAGGTGGTGGCCATAAGCGTCGATACCGTGTGATTGATTTCATGCGCGACAAACATGGCATCCCTGCGACTGTTCTGACTATTGAGTATGATCCTAACAGATCTGCACGTATTGCTTTGGTTGAGTATTCAGATAACGAGAAGAGATATATTGTCGCTCCTCATGGTTTGAAAGTAGGTCAGACAATAATGAGTGGTGCTGAAGCTACTCCTGAAGTTGGAAACACTATGTATTTGAGTGACATGCCTTTGGGTACTGTGATTCACAATGTAGAGTTGTATCCAGGTAAGGGCGGTCAGATGGCACGAAGTGCCGGCGCTAGTGCTCAATTGAATGCGAGAGATGGCAAGTATGCCATCATCAAATTACCTTCAGGAGAGACTAGAATGATCTTGGTGACTTGCATGGCCACAATTGGTTCGGTAAGTAACTCTGAGCACAATCTACAACGTTCTGGAAAAGCAGGACGAACTAGATGGTTGGGACGTCGTCCACGAGTACGTGGTGTAGTAATGAATCCAGTTGATCACCCGATGGGTGGTGGTGAGGGTAAATCATCAGGAGGTCACCCACGCTCTAGAAATGGAATTCCAGCGAAAGGATTTAAAACACGCTCGCGCAAAAAGTCGTCTAACCGTTTGATCATTGAACGAAGAAAGAAATAAGTCATGTCTAGATCACTAAAGAAACCACCATTTATCCACTATAAGTTGATTCAACGAGTTGAAGTAGCTCAAGCATCTGGAAAGAAGTCGGTTATTAAGACTTGGTCGAGATCATCGACAATTTCACCAGACTTCGTTGGAATGACTATAGGAGTTCACAATGGTAAGCAGTTCATACCAGTTTACGTAACTGAAAACATGGTAGGACACAAGTTAGGTGAGTTTTCACCTACTAGAAACTTCCGTGGACACGGAGGAAATAAAAGATAACTGAATTAGGGATATTAATTAAGGAATAGCTGAAATGGGAGCCAGGAAAAAAAATATGGCTGAAAAGCTTAAGGCGGATCGTGCGAAAGTAGCGTATGCTAAATTGAATAACTGCCCTACGTCGCCAAGGAAAATGAGGTTGGTAGCAGATATCGTTCGAGGACGAAATATCACTGAGGCCTTGAATATCCTTAAGTTCAGTAAGAAAGAAGCTTCGGTAAGATTGGAGAAATTACTTCGATCGGCTGTGGCGAACTGGGAAGCTAAAAATGGTGGTGAGCGTATTGAAGATGCAAACTTGTTTGTAAAGGAGATAAGCGTTGATAGCGCGAAAATGTTGAAGAGAATTCAACCGGCTCCACAAGGACGAGCTCACAGAATTAGAAAAAGATCAAATCACGTTACAGTCGTAATTGACAGCGCTAAATAAGGATCCGAAATGGGACAGAAGACGAATCCAATAGGTAATCGACTAGGGTACATCAAGGGATGGGACTCGAACTGGTATGGAGGTAACAACTACGTAGAGAAGTTGGTAGAGGATGATAAGATCCGAAAGTACCTTATGGCCAGATTAAGAAAGGCGTCGATTTCGAAAATCGTGATTGAAAGAACTCTTAAGCTTGTAACCGTAACTATCAATACTGCCCGTCCGGGTGTGATCATTGGTAAGGGTGGTTCAGAAGTAGACAAGCTTAAGGAAGAGCTTAAGAAGTTGACAAAGAAGGATGTTCAGATTAACATCTTTGAGATAAAGCGCCCTGAACTAGATGCAAAATTAGTTGCTGATAGTATCGCTCGTCAGATCGAAGGTCGTATCTCTTTCAGAAGAGCCACTAAAATGGCTGTTGCTGGAACTATGAGAATGGGAGCTGAAGGAATTAAGATTCTAGTTGCAGGTAGATTGAATGGCGCTGAGATGGCACGTTCAGAAAGCTACAAGGACGGTCGAATTCCATTGCATACATTCAGAGCTGATATTGACTATGCTCTTTCAGAAGCGCATACTACTTATGGTAGAATAGGTATCAAGGTCTGGATATGTAGAGGAGAAGTTTACGGAAAGCGTGACTTGTCTCCAGCAGCAGCTGTTCAAGATCGTCGTCCTGGATCAGGAGGCAATTCAAAAGGTGGACCGGGTAAACGTAGAAGACCTACGGGATCAGGTGGGCCTGGAGGAAATAGGAATTAATATTTTTGAAAGACTAAAGGTTTAAAGCAATGCTACAGCCGAAAAGAACGAAATATAGAAAAATGCAGAAGGGCCGAATTAAAGGCCTGGCTCAACGAGGCTCGAGTATTGCCTATGGGTCATTTGCATTGAAATCGATGGACGAAGGATTCATTACTTCTCGACAGCTTGAGGCTGCTCGTGTGGCTCTTACGAGATACATGAAAAGAGAAGGTAAAGTTTGGATCCGAATTTTCCCAGACAAACCAATGACGTCTAAGCCGGCAGAGGTAAGGATGGGAAAAGGAAAAGGTGCCCCAAGTCACTGGGTGGCTGTTATAAAGCCCGGTCGGATTATGTTCGAATGTGATGGTGTTCCTTTAGAAGTAGGAAAAGAAGCTTTAAGACTAGCGGCTCAGAAGCTTCCAGTAAGAACAAAAACAGTCGTTCGACGCGACTATCAAGAATAAGAATATGAAAGCGGCAGAATTGCATGATCTCACGGTAAGTGATTTAATGGAGAAGCTTGATAGCGAGCGTTCATCCTATGAAAAGTTGCGTTTTCAGCACAATATCTCTAACATGGAGAACCCAACAGTGCTGAAGGAGTCACGTCGTAATATTGCGAGAATTCTTACGGAACTCAACGCAAGAAAACTTGCTGAAAAATAAAGAGCGATGAGAAACTTGAGAAAAGAAAGAGTCGGGGTAGTCACATCGAACAAGATGGACAAATCTATCACAGTGATGGTAGAGCGCCGAGTAAAGCACCCGATGTACGGGAAGTTTGTGAAAAATTCGAACAAGTTCCTCGCTCATGATGAGAAGGAAGATTGCAACATTGGAGATACCGTTCGTATAATGGAAACTCGACCACTCAGCAAGAATAAGTGCTGGAGATTGGTTGAAGTAATTGAGCGAGCTAAGTAATTCTACAATACAGGATAGTAATGATTCAAACTGAAAGTAGACTCAAAGTAGCCGATAACAGCGGAGCAAAAGAAGCTCTGTGTATAAAAGTTCTCGGCGGAACGAGACGCAGATATGCGTCTCTAGGAGATAAAATCGTCGTTACAGTGAAGCAAGCAATGCCTTCAGGCAATGTGAAGAAAGGATCTGTTTCAAAGGCGGTAGTTGTTCGAACAAAGAAAGAAGTACGTCGTGCTGACGGATCTTACATCCGTTTTGACGATAATGCGATTGTTCTTTTGGGAGCATCGGGTGAGTTAAGAGGAACCAGAATATTCGGTCCTGTTGCTCGTGAACTAAGAGAAAAAGATTTCTTAAAGGTGGTTTCATTGGCCCCTGAAGTATTGTAAGACACAAAGCAAGACTGCTATGTATAAAAGATTAAAAGTTAAGAAGGGAGATCAGGTTGTTGTGATAGCCGGTTCAAGTAGAGGCAAAGAAGGCCGAGTGCTTGAGGTTTCACGCAAGGATGATCGTGTACTTGTTGAAGGTGTGAATATGATTAAGAAGCACCATAAGCCAAGTCCTACGAACCCTGAAGGCAGAATTGAGGAAAAAGAGGCCCCGGTTCACATTTCGAACGTGATGGTTAAAGATGAAGCAGGTAATGCTACTCGTCTTGGTCGTCGTCGTGGAGAAGATGGGAAACTAGTGAGGTATTCTAAAAAATCTAATCAGGAGATTAAGTAATGAGCTACGTTCCAAGACTCCGTAAATCGTATGATGAAGAAGTTGCACCGAAATTGATGGAGCAATTCGGATACTCTTCATCTATGCAAATTCCAAAATTGGTAAAGATTTGTCTTAACCAAGGAATAGGCAAAGGTATTGGCGACCGTAAAATGGTTGACACTGCTGTAGAAGAAATGTCACTAATCACAGGTCAAAAGGCTATCCCTTGTTATTCAACAAAGGACGTTGCGAACTTTAAACTTCGTAAGGGTATGCCAATTGGTTGCAAAGTAACTTTGCGTGGTGAGATGATGTTCGAATTTCTCGACCGATTGATTTCTGTGGCTTTGCCGCGAACTCGAGACTTTAGAGGAGTTAAATCATCTGGCTTTGATGGCCGAGGTAATTTCACTTTTGGTATTCAAGAGCAAATCGTTTTCCCTGAAATCGATCTTGATAAAGTGAAGAATATTAACGGGATGGACATCACTCTTGTGACGAGCGCAGCGACTGATGAAGAAGCCCGTGCTTTGTTAAAAGAATTTGGGTTCCCATTCTCTAAAAATTAATACGATGGCTAAAGAATCAATGAAAGCAAGACAACGCAAGCGCCTGAAAACGGTTGAGCGTTACGCTGAAAAAAGAGCCGCTTTGAAAAAAGCTGGTGACTGGGATGCTTTGCAAAAACTTCCTAGAAACTCTGCAGCAGTCCGCCTACACAACCGTTGTCACCTAACAGGACGTCCTCGCGGATATATGCGTCAGTTTGGCATCAGTAGGGTAACCTTTAGAGAAATGGCTCTTTCAGGAATGATTCCTGGAGTAAAGAAGGCCAGCTGGTAATCACCGTTTGAATACGAATTAAGATGTATACAGATCCAATAGCAGATTATTTAACGCGAATCAGAAACGGTATGATGGCAGGTCATAAAGTTGTAGAGATTCCGGCTTCGAATGTGAAGAAGAACATGACTAAAATCTTGTTCGATAAGGGATATATCCTGAACTACAAGTTTGAAGATGACAACAAACAAGGTAAGATTAAAATTGCCTTGAAGTATCATCCAAAAACTAAGAAGCCTGTAATCACAAAGATTCAACGTGCCTCTTCTCCAGGTTTGAGAAGATATGTAGGTATGGATAATCTGCCTCGAGTCTTGAAT
This sequence comes from Gammaproteobacteria bacterium, assembly GCA_047615865.1. GTDB lineage: Bacteria > Bacteroidota > Bacteroidia > Flavobacteriales_D > Sanyastnellaceae > JADFAK01. The sequence continues at coordinate 12,787 of JBLHIB010000017.1, read as the reverse complement.
GGACTCGGAATTTCTATCTTGTCAACTTCTCAAGGGTTGATGACAGATAAGGAAGCTAGAGAATTGAACGTAGGAGGTGAAGTCCTCTGCTATGTTTATTAATCAATTGAGTTAAAGAATAAATCATGTCACGAGTAGGTAAATCTCCGGTAACGATTGCAAAAGGTGTCGACGTCAAAATGGGCGATGATAACGTATTGCTAGTTAAGGGTCCAAAAGGTGAATTGAAGCAATGGATTGATCCTTGCATTTCATTCTCCATGGAAGATGGCGAAATCAGTCTTTCACGTGGGTCAGATCATAAAGATCATAGATCAAAGCACGGATTGTACAGAGCGTTGATCGCCAATATGATCGAAGGTGTTACCAATGGCTATACCATTAAGTTGGAACTAGTAGGTGTTGGTTACCGTGCGAAATCTCAAGGTCAAAGACTAGAATTGTCTTTAGGATTTTCTCACCCAATCATATTTGAAATTCCTAGCGAGGTTACCATTCTTGCCGAATCTGTAAAGGGAAAGAACCCTGCGATCACTTTAACTTGCTTTGATAAGCAGTTGATTGGTCAAGTGGCCTCAAAGATTCGTTCATTGCGCAAGCCTGAGCCATACAAAGGAAAAGGTGTCCGCTATGTTGGCGAGTATATCAGAAAGAAAGACGGAAAGACTGCAGCGAAATAATAAGAATACTGTCATGCCTAATCAGAAAGTCCTCAGAAGAGATAAAGTCCGTAGAAGAATTCGTAAGAATATCTTTGGGACGCCTGAATCACCGAGAATGTCGGTATTTAGAAGCAATAAGCAAATTTACGTTCAGATCATCGATGATGTAAACCAAAAGACTTTAGTGTCGGCTGGATCATTGGGTGTTTCTGAAGCACAAAATGTTGCTAAGAAAGACCAAGCGCAAGTTGTTGGAAAGCAGATCGCTGAAAAAGCAATTGCAGCTGGTGTTCAAAAAATAGTATTTGATCGTGGCGGGTATTTGTACCATGGTCGTGTTAAAGCTCTGGGTGATGCAGCTCGTGAAGCCGGACTTAAATTCTAATTGATCATGAAGGATAATAATAACGTCAAGTCGAAAGACACGGAGCTCGTAGACCGTTTGGTTACTATCAACCGTGTTACCAAGGTAACAAAAGGTGGTCGTGATTTCAGTTTCTCAGCAATTGTTGTTGTTGGAAATGAGAATGGTTCTGTAGGTCAAGGTCTTGGTAAGGCCAAAGAGGTTACAGTTGCGATTTCAAAAGGTATTGATGACGCGAAGAAGAATTTGATCACTGTTCCGTTGATTCATGGGACATTACCTCATGCTCAAGCTGGTAAATTTAGTGGAGCACGTGTTTTCCTTAAACCAGCTACTCCTGGTACCGGTGTTATTGCCGGAGGAGCCATGCGGGCTGTTTTGGAGAGCCTCGGTGTTACCGATGTCTTGGCCAAGTCACTTGGATCTTCAAACCCTCACAACGTAGTTAAAGCTACATTGGATGCTTTGAGCCAAATGCGAGATGCAAGAGAGATTGCCGAAATACGTGGTATATCTATGAAGCGAGTATTCAACGGATAATTTAACGACGATGAGTAAGGTTAAAATTACACAAGTAAGAAGCAGTATAGGCAAGCCAAAGCGTCAGAAAGACACTATAGCAGCCCTTGGCATCAAAAAACTCAACCACAGTGTGGAGAAAGAAATGACCCCTCAATTGAAGGGAATGATTTCTAAGGTCCAACATTTAGTAGTTGTGGAAGAACTTTAATACTTTTGCAAAATGAAATTACACACACTTAAACCTGCGCCTGGTTCAACCAAGCAGCGAAAGCGAGTAGGTCGCGGACAAGGATCTGGACACGGTGGAACATCTACACGTGGTCATAAAGGTGCTAAATCGCGATCTGGTTACAAGTCAAAAATCGGATTTGAAGGTGGTCAAATGCCTTTGCAACGTCGAGTGCCTAAGTTTGGTTTTAGAAACATGAATCGCGTTGAATATAAGGCGATTAACTTGGATACTATACAAGCATTAGTCGATGAGCTTAAGGTAAATGATATTACTTTAGACATCTTTCTAGACAATGGTCTGGCTAATAAAAAGGATCTTGTGAAAATTTTGGGACGAGGAGAACTTTCTGCGAAAGTTACTGTAAGTGCTCACAAATTTTCAGCCTCAGCGTCTTCAGCAATTGAAGCACAAGGAGGGCAAGTAACAATACTATAATAGCGAAAGATGAAGGGCTTTTTCAAAAAACTCAAAGAGATATACAACCACGATGAATTGCGGAAGAAGATTCTATTAACTTTAGGATTGATTCTCATCTATCGTATTGGTTGTTACATCGTATTGCCAGGTGTTGACTCTGCTAAAGTGCAGGAGTACTTCAATGGTCTTGGCGCGAGTTCTGGAGGTGGTCTAAATATCACTGATATTTTGAGCTTGTTCACTGGTGGTGCTTTTACCACTGCTTCTATTTTTGCTTTAGGTATCATGCCTTATATCTCTGCTTCTATTATCATGCAGTTGATGGGGATGGCTGTTCCTTCGATTCAAAAAATGCAAAAAGAAGGGGAAAGCGGTAGAAAGAAGATCAACCAATGGACCCGTATGCTGACGATCGCTATTTGTTTAGTTCAGTCTCCAGGATACATATTGACTTCGATACCTGCTGATGCTCGACCAGATTTTGCTCTTTGGATGCCAAGTGCAGTGATTATATTGACTTGTTGTACGTTGTTCGTAATGTGGTTGGGTGAGAAGATCACCGATAAAGGAATCGGAAACGGTATATCGTTGTTGATCATGATCGGAATTATTGCTCGATTTCCACAATCTATTGTCCAAGAAGCAGCTCACCCAGAAAGTAGCTTTTACTTCCTATTGATTGAATTAGCTGCATTCTTTGTTGTGATTGCTGGATGTGTAGCTTTGGTTCGGGCAGTGCGCCAGGTGCCAGTGCAGAGAGCAAAGATGAACATTGGAGGTCACATGCCTCAAGGAGAGTCTAAGAGAGATTATATTCCAATCCGTGTTAACTCAGCGGGCGTTATGCCAATCATTTTTGCTCAAGCAATTATGTTTGTACCACTTTACTTGAGAAGTTCTGAGACCTTTCAAGATAGTGCGGTGCTAGGTGCTTTGTCTGATTTTGGAGGGTTTTGGTACAATTTCATTTTCTTTTTGATGATTGTTATCTTCACTTATTTCTACACTGCAATTACAGTTAATCCGAATACTATAGCTGATGATTTAAAACGTCAAGGTACATTTGTACCCGGTATTAAACCAGGACGACCAACAGCTGAGTTTCTAGATGTGATTTTGTCAAGGATAACTTTACCAGGATCGATCTTACTAGGATTGATTGCAATCTTGCCAGCAATAGTTCTCACGTTAGGACTAGTGCGAACCCAAGATTTCTCGTATTTCTTCGGTGGTACGTCATTGTTGATCATGGTTGGTGTAGTGCTTGATACATTGCAGCAAGTAGATAGTTATTTGCTTTCACGTCACTATGACGGACTTATGAAGTCTGGAAAGTTGGGTGGAAGAGGAACTTCAGCTACCGGGATTGCCGGATAAATAGGAATGGAATGATTTTCTATAAGACTGAGGAAGAAATTGAAATTTTAAGACAAAGTTCTTTACTTGTTGGTAGAACTCTAGCAGAAGTAGCCCGGATAATCAAACCAGGCATAACGACGCTAGACATGGATAAAGTGGCTCACGAGTTCATTTTGGACAACGGAGGTGTACCAGGTTTCCTAGATTACAATGGTTTCCCTAATACGCTTTGTACGTCAATAAATGAGCATGTTGTGCACGGTATTCCCAATGATATTCCTTTGAAAGAAGGAGATATTGTTTCTGTGGATTGCGGAGTAGTGATGAATGGCTTTTATGGTGATTCAGCATATACGTTTGCAGTAGGTGAGATTGCTCCTGAAGTACAGAAGTTACTTGATGTAACTAAGGAGTGTTTAAACTTAGCTATTGAAGCAGCAGTTGCAGGAAATAGAATGGGGGATATAGGATATGCTTGCCAAGCTCACGCAGAAAAACACGGTTATGGTGTTGTTCGGGAATTGGTGGGACATGGTTTAGGAAGGAATTTGCATGAAGAACCTGAAGTTCCAAATTATGGAAGACGAGGTAGCGGTAAAAAATTGCAGGAAGGTTTGGTTTTGGCTATTGAGCCAATGATCAATATGGGTGTTAAAGAAGTTCAGCAATCAGATGACGGTTGGACCATAACTACCGCCGATAAAAAACCATCAGCACACTTTGAACATGATGTTGTGGTCCGAAAGGGCAAAGCAGAAGTACTGTCAACATTTGAATATATAGAAGAAGTTTTAGAACTGGTTTAAAAGAATATGGCAAAACAAGCATCAATTGAAGCCGACGGAACGATCATCGAGGCACTCTCGAATGCAACGTTCAAGGTGGAACTTGAAAACGGACATAATATCACCGCCCACATTAGTGGAAAGATGAGAATGTACTACATCAAGATTTTGCCAGGCGATAAGGTGAAAGTAAGTATGTCGCCATACGATTTGACGAAAGGAAGGATAACATTTAGATATAAGAATTAAGACATGAAAGTCAGGGCATCATTGAAAAAACGTTCGGCCGATTGTAAGATCGTACGAAGAAAAGGACGGCTTTACGTCATTAACAAAAAGAATCCCAAACTCAAACAAAGACAAGGGTAGTAATACTCGTGTTTTTGATAAACTATTTAGTCCATGGCTAGGATAGCAGGTGTAGATTTACCTACAAATAAAAGAGGGCTTATTGGCCTTACTTATATCTACGGAATCGGCAGAAGTCGTTCAACGGATATTTTGGAGAAAGCTGGCGTTGACGTCAGCACTCGTGTGAAAGATTGGAACGATGAAGAGTTGTCCAATATACGTGCGATCATCAATGGTGGTGAATTCAAAGTTGAAGGAGCACTTCGTTCTGAGGTTCAAATGGATATCAAGCGATTGATGGATATCGGGTGCTACCGAGGAATTCGTCACAGAAACAGCTTGCCGTTGCGTGGACAACGAACAAAGAACAACTCGCGTACCAGGAAAGGTAAGCGTAAAACAGTTGCTAATAAGAAGAAGGCCTAATTGGTCGGATAACCTCAACGTATTATGGCAAAGAGTACGAAAAAGAAAAAGAACGTCCGGGTGGATGCTGTTGGTGAAGCGCATATTCGCGCATCATTTAACAACATTATCATTTCGTTGACGAATAACCAAGGCCAGGTGATTTCCTGGTCCTCGGCTGGTAAAATGGGATTCCGAGGTTCCAAGAAAAATACTCCATATGCTGCGCAGATCGCGGCCGAAGAGTGTGCGAAAGAAGCGCATGAATTCGGTTTGCGAAAAGTAAAAGTCTATGTGAAAGGCCCTGGTGCCGGACGTGAGTCTGCTATCAGATCCCTCCACAATAGCGGAGTAGAGGTAACGGAAATTGTTGATGTGACTCCAATGCCACACAACGGTTGTCGACCACCCAAAAGAAGAAGAGTTTAACCGAATCTTAAAGTCGGAATAATGGCTAGGTACACGGGACCCATATCGAAAATTGCTAGGAGATTTAAAGAACCAATCTTCGGCCCTGACAAGGCGCTGGAGAGAAAGAACTATCCTCCCGGGCAGCACGGACCAAACAAACGTAGGTCTAAGGTAAGCGAATACAACATTCAGCTTGCAGAGAAACAAAAAGCGAAATATACCTATGGTATTTTGGAGCGTCAGTTCTCGAACATGTTTAAGAAGGCATCTGCCAAAACCGGTATTACCGGCGAGGTACTGTTGCAACTTTGCGAGTCGAGACTTGACAACACAATATATCGTCTAGGTATTGCAAACACACGTCGTGGTGCTCGTCAATTGTGCTCTCATAAACACATTACGGTCAATGGTGAGGTGGTGAATATCCCTTCTTATCAGATGCGTCCGGGTGATGTAGTTGGTGTAAGAGAGAGATCTAAATCTCTCTTGGCAATCACTGACTCTCTATCTGCCAATTCTAATAAAAGTGAATGGTTGGATTGGGACAAGCAAGATTTTACAGGGCGATTCCTGGATTATCCAACACGTGAGCAAATTCCTGAGAATATCAAGGAGCAGCTTATTGTCGAATTGTACTCTAAGTAATAAAATTTTACACCTCGTATGGCAATTTTAGATTTTCAAAAGCCTGACAAAGTCGTAATGATCGATTCGAATGAATTCAAAGGACAATTTGAATTCAGACCTCTCGAACCAGGATTCGGTATTACTATCGGAAACGCATTGCGTAGAATTCTTCTTTCGTCTTTGGAGGGATTTGCGATTACTTCTATCAAAATTGATGGAGTAGATCACGAATACTCTACAATCAAAGGTGTTGTTGAGGATGTTACCGAAATGGTATTGAACTTCAAGCAAGTTCGTTTTAAGCAACAAATTGCTGAAACAGCTAGCGAAAGAGTATTGGTTACCGTTTCTGGACAAGAGCAGATCACTGCTGGCGACCTTGGTAAATTCACTTCTGCGTTTCAAGTGCTTAACCCTGATTTGGTTATCTGTAACCTTGACCCTTCTGTGAAGGTCAATATGGAAATCAATGTGGGTAAAGGACGTGGTTATGTTCCCGCTGAGGAAAACAGAACTTCGAACGCAGCCATTGGTACGATTTTTATCGACTCTGTATTTACTCCTATCCGTAACGTTAAGTATGCGGTTGAGAATTTCCGAGTTGAGCAAAAGACGGATTACGAGAAGCTTATCTTAGATATAGATGGAGATGGCTCTATCATGCCTAAAGATGCACTTCAAGAAGCAGCTAAAATTCTTATTCATCACTTCATGCTTTTCTCGGATGAGAAGATCACGTTGGAGAGCGAAGAGAAGGCAGAAACAGAAGAGTTTGATGAAACTTCTCTTCACATGCGTCAGCTACTCAAAACTAAGTTGGTAGATATGGATCTGTCGGTAAGAGCATTGAACTGCTTGAAAGCTGCAGATATTGAAACTTTGGGTGACCTAGTTTCATACAACAAAAATGATTTGCTCAAATTCAGAAACTTCGGTAAGAAGTCGTTGACAGAACTCGAAGAACTGGTTGAGAGCAAAGGATTGAATTTTGGAATGAATACAGCTAAATATAAGCTGGATAAAGAATAACAACTGAAATAAGAATTAATCTTATTTGAACACCTCTGTAAGCGATGAGACACGGGAAGCGAATAAATCACCTGAGTAGACAAACAGCTCACCGGAAGGCTATGTTAGCCAATATGGCTAGCTCCCTCATTGAGCATAAACGCATAACTACAACTGTCGCGAAAGCGAAAGCATTGCGTATGTTTGTTGAGCCTATTATTAACCGATCAAAGACTGATTCTACTCATTCAAGAAGAATGGTATTCCGTTCATTGCGTGATAAGTACGCAGTGCAGGAACTCTTCAGAAATGTAGGACCTAAAGTTAGTGACCGCGAAGGCGGATATACGCGAATTATCAAAACAGGATTTCGTCCTGGTGATGCTGCGGATATGTGCATGATCGAGTTGGTAGATTTCAATGAAATCTATGGCACGGATACGGCTACTAAGAAAAAGCGTACACGTCGTGGTGGTGCTAAAAAGAAAGATGAATTGGTTAATCCAATTGCTGCAGCGAAAGATGCAGTTGTTGATGCCGCCGATATAGCTGTCGACAAAGCCGCTGATGCAGGTGATGCTGATAACTCTGTAGAAAAGACTGATGATAAAGCTTAAATCTTTAGGCTAAAGAATAATTAAGGGATAATGCTTTTAGCACTGTCCCTTTTTTTTGTGAAAAAGATTTTTAGTTTGTGCATATCTCATCACCTGCATCTTTTCTAAATTTGCGGTGCCAACTAATTTTGCATTATGTTAGAAATGAATTCGAAAATTGCTCACCTAGTCCTCGAGGATGGAACCGTTTTCGTAGGAACTGCCATAGGTCAAATTGGCACTACTTCAGGAGAGATTGCCTTCAATACAGGTATGACTGGGTATCAAGAGATTTTCTCGGACCCATCATATTATGGTCAAATTGTAATCATGACTACGCCCCATATTGGAAATTATGGAGTGCACCCCGGGGAGAGGGAAAGTGAATCAATAAAAGTTGCTGGTGTCGTCTGCAAAAAGTTCTCTCAAATTGCGAGTCGAACTAGCAGTGAAATGACTTTACAAGATTATTTAAAACGAGATTCTAAAGTGGGAATTTCTGATATTGATACTCGTGCATTGGTGCGTCATATTCGTGAGAAAGGTGCTATGAATGCCATAGTGTCAAGCGAAATTGTTGATGTCCTTAAGCTAAAGACAATGGCAAAGGAGATTCCATCTATGCAAGGAATGGAATTGTCATCACGAGTTTCCGCCAAAACTGCTTATGATGCGCCAGGGACAGAAGCTTCCGTGAGAGTGGCTTTGCTTGATCTTGGTGTTAAGCTCAATATTGTACGCTGCTTGAATGAAAGAGGGTGCGATATAAGGGTGTTTCCACACAATACTAAAGCCGAAGTGATTCTGGCCTGGAACCCCGATGGAATTATGTTGTCGAATGGCCCAGGCGATCCGTCTGCTATGCAAGATGTTGCCGAAGAGGTCAAGGTCCTTGTAAGTTCTGATATTCCCTTGTTTGGGATTTGTCTAGGTCATCAACTGCTGGCTCTTTCTCAAGGTCTTAAAACTGAGAAGATGTTCAACGGACATAGGGGCATAAATCACCCTATTAAAAATTTGCTCACTGGAAAGTGCGAGATTACTTCTCAAAATCATGGATTTGTAGTGAGCCAAGAATCTGTTGACAAGAGCTCTGATATGGAGATCACACACGTTCATTTGAACGATCATACTGTCGCTGGAATTCAGCACACGACAAAACCAGTTTTTAGCGTTCAATATCACCCAGAAGCTTCTGCAGGACCACATGATTCAAGGTATCTCTTTGATCAGTTTTTTGGCCTGATTCGAGAAAGTAAAAATCAACCAGTCGCCTAATAAATAGTTATGAGTTATATCGCTAAAATTCAAGCTCGTCAAATTCTTGATTCAAGAGGTAACCCTACTGTTGAAGTAGATGTGATTTTAGATAATGGAATCTTTGGAAGAGCCGCAGTGCCTTCTGGAGCTAGTACAGGGATTTGGGAGGCTATGGAGCTTCGTGATGGAGATCCAAACACATACATGGGGAAAGGCGTGCTCAAAGCCGTAGATAATGTAAATGCAATTCTTAACGATGAGTTGAATGGTGCATATATATTCGACCAAACACTCATAGATAAAGCGATGTGCGCTATTGATGGGACTGCGAGTAAGTCAATTATTGGTGCGAATGCTATTCTAGGTGTTTCCCTTGCATGCTCTAAAGCAGCGGCTGAAGCATGCGGACAACCGCTTTATCGCTATGTTGGCGGCATCAGCGCCGGTACTTTACCCATTCCAATGATGAATATCTTAAATGGAGGCTCTCATGCCGACAATAAAATTGATGTTCAGGAATTTATGATTATGCCAGTAGGAGCCGAGTCTTTCGCTGAAGCGTTGAGGATGGGAACGACTGTTTTTCACCACCTCAAGGAAGTCCTCAAGAAACAAGGGATGTCGACCAATGTTGGAGATGAAGGTGGTTTTGCACCTAACCTGGGATCCAATGAAGATGCTCTTAAAGTAGTTCTGCAAGCCATTGAAAAAGCCGGATATAAGCCTGGTGAAGATATGCTCATTGCCCTCGATGCTGCATCGTCTGAATTCTACGACAAAGAAACAAATACGTACAACCTTGAATCAACAGGAGATAAATTGTCTCCATCTGAAATGGTCGATTTCTGGGGTGATTGGGCCAAAAGATACCCTATTGCATCGATTGAAGATGGCTGTGCGGAGGATGATTGGGATGGATGGAAGTTAATGACTCAGGCGTTGGGAGATAAAACTCAACTGGTAGGTGATGACCTTTTTGTTACCAATACCAAAAGGCTTCAAAAAGGCATTGATTTGGATATCGCCAACTCTATTTTAGTTAAGGTAAACCAGATTGGAACACTTACCGAAACTATGGAAGCGGTTGAGTTGGCTCATCGAAATAACTATACTTCAGTGATAAGTCATCGCAGTGGAGAAACAGAGGATACTACGATTGCAGATTTGGCTGTAGCATTCAATTCAGGCCAAATTAAAACCGGATCAGCGTCGCGTTCAGACCGTGTGGCCAAGTACAATCAACTGTTGCGAATTGAAGAGCAACTAGGAAAAATGGGACACTATCCAGGCAAGGACTTTAAGTACATGCCTTAATTCGTCTAGGATTTTTCTTGTAAGGAGATAAGAACATTTGCGCTCAAGCGCGAACTAAAACGACTATTGCTGCAAATTTGATTGGTCATTTGTCGAAGTCTGAAAAAGCCCAACACAATTATATTCTTGCTTCTTCAATTCGATAAACACAAATGATTTAGCCGCTGGCCTATAGTCAGCTGGATTAGTAGCAAGTCAATTTCAAGTCGCGTATTATTTGTAAAGTATATTGCCCGGGCCTAAGAGATTCAATTGTTATTGGTGCGTATGTTGTCTCGATTATTTGTCTACCATTTGCATCAAAGATCTTAACTGTATCTCCTGTTTGAAGACCTCGCACTCGAATTTGCTCTTGGGCAGGATTCGGATAAATCGAGAATTTTGATCTTCTTGTTTCGTTTTCAAGATATACTGCGCCTGTTCGAAAAGCCCAAGCATAATCTCCTGGTCGTGCTTGGTAGAAATTTATCTGACCCTGATAATTGTTAGCAGAACCCTGTGAATTGATTTCGTAGTCATCATACTCGTCCCATTGTTTGGTAGAGATTTCTCTAAAAACAAGGATAAGAGAGCCTTCGTTGAGCAGATTTTTTGCTAACTCGTCAAAGAACAATGGATCATAATATGATTTGCCACTCTGGTTTCGCATGTGGGAAATGCGATCCATAGTTTCTGCATCTTCAGGAATGAATCCGTCAATACGCGAGAAGCGATCATCGGCAATATGAACGTCTACCTGACTTTGAATTGGATCGGCAGCGACCCAGGTGTTTTCCGCATGCAACCAGATAGAGTTTCCTTCATTGATCGCGTCAATGTCAATATAGAACTCTGCATAGTTGAAAGTTTCGATTCCTATTCCAAACAAAGTCTTGGTCTCTTATAACACTGCTTGATTTACTTTTTCGGCTAGTTCTAAAAATAATTTTTCAGTCTCAAGATTGGTTGCTATTGTCAATGAGCTATAATGTCCATTTGCAATAACCGGAAATTCTTCTCTATTACCCTCAAGATCCATTGGGGTTAACGCCAGAGGCACACTTCCCTTATAGTCAGTTGCATAATGTAACTTTTGATGGATATCGATACCTATGTGCTGTTGGTCACCCGACTGCATAATAGTATAGTCGTCAATACTGAATTTCATTTATCCTGGATTGAAAATCATTGGATAGAAATGAGCAGAAACGCTTTCCGAGCTTAACTGGTCAAGATGATCTCTCAATTGTTCGCTAGTTATAGATGAAAACGGATGCTCTTCTTCAAATGAATCCAATGCACTAAAGAAAACATCATCACCCAAAAGCAATCTTTGATTGTGGGCGACATCAGCTCCTTTATTGTATACGTGATCGCCACAAGTTAACTCGGTCATGATTCCATGTACAGGGAAGTATCCACCGTCGTTCGAGTGAGCGGAGGTCCAAACGTCTTTCCTGTTGTCTTTTATGTAATCCAAGTATGCTTCTTCGCCACCTATCCAATCGATGAAAACAGATTCTGAGAATGAAGCCATGCCCTCGTTAATCTACATATCTTCTTTTGTTCTGAATGTCACCAAATCCCGCCACCAATGGTGTGCGAGCTTATTTGCCACAAGTGTTGAGTAAGTCGGACTGCCATTGGGCACAGAAATGGGATAGGCAATGTTAATGGTATGTTCCATGGCTCCTGCATTGCATGGGCACAAAAGCGTAACCGACACGCGGCCATCTGTGGAGCCTATGACAGGTTTCCAAAGCATCCATTGAATCCGATAAATGATGCTTTTATTGAAGCGGTGTCACTTCCTTGAGCTGTTAATTCATTGGGTTTTCTGCACCAGATATACGCGTGAAATTTTGGACGACACGATGTTTAGTCTTAGACAGCAAAAGAGAGGAGGTAGGAAGGTTCTCTTGTTCAAGTTTCCAATTTGAAATCATGAAGACACACTCTAAAACTTCTGTCGATTTAAGTATGCCGTTGCACTACGCATTTTTTCCTTTGATGTATGCACCGGAAAGGAACATTTACTCCTTTCAGCAAAGTTGTCGAAGCATGGAAATCAAGCTCGTCCCTATTTATGAGGTTGCTGCAGCAAATCCCAAACCGTGTCACTTCTTTCGTTGTCCGATGGGTCTTTCTTAATAACATACCAGCTTACCTTTCCGCTTTTGCATAGATGGCTGCCTTTAGCCCTTTGTTGTGCTGAGCTCTGATTTACTATTAGAAACCCAAAGACTATAAAAAATGCCAATTGAAGCGCTAATTGTCTGGCAACACGTTGAATTGCTACCATTGTATATAACTCTGAGATATTCTTGTAATCAAGATTATGTTTTTTTGACTACTTAAGTTATCTGGTCGTAGTTCCTACGAATTTTGACGGAGATAGATCATTACTCGTTTTAATATGACCTTTAGGGTAGGGTACATTCAATATCGGGTGTATTAGGGATAGTTGGATTGCTATGAGCCTTTTTAGAAGCGGC
>JBLHIB010000016.1:0-43109 GCA_047615865.1 Gammaproteobacteria bacterium | reverse complement strand
ACTACGATTCAACGGCGACTTTGGACGACGACTCTTGTGAGTTTGACTCTTGTGCTGGCTGTACGGACATGGGAGCATGTAACTACGATTCAACAGCCACACTAGACGACGACTCTTGCGAGTTTGAATCATGTGCTGGTTGTACAGATATGGGAGCTTGTAACTACGATTCAACAGCCACACTAGACGACGACTCTTGCGAGTTTGACTCATGCGCTGGTTGCACAGATATGGGAGCATGTAACTACGATTCAACGGCGACTTTGGACGACGACTCTTGTGAGTTTGACTCTTGTGCTGGCTGTACGGACATGGGAGCATGTAACTACGATTCAACAGCCACACTAGACGACGACTCTTGCGAGTTTGACTCATGTGCTGGTTGCACAGATATGGGAGCATGTAACTACGATTCAACGGCTACATTGGAAGACGACTCTTGTGAGTTTGAATCTTGCGCGGGTTGTACTGATAGCGAAGCTCTCAATTATGATTCTACCGCCACAATTGACGATGGATCTTGCTTTAACGAGTGTGAATTCCCAACTGTTGAATTCGTTGTTTACTGTGAAGAAGGTGACCTAGACAATTTCTATGTTGAGCTCACTGTTTCTGGAACAAGCAATGCTTTTCCTTTCACAATCGACAACGATGCCAATGCATCGACTGAAGATGTGATTATGGCGGGTATTTTCAATCTAGGTGCTTTTACCAACGAAACAATTGTTGAATTCACTATGACTTCGGATGAATATGGCTGCGCGATCACATCAGATATGCTAACAGGAAACTGTTTGATCGATTCTGTGGATGAGCTTGACACTCCTAAGCTGTCGATTTATCCGAATCCAACCAATGGTAATTTCACCATTGCCAATGCACTTGCTGATCATACATTGACTATTGAAATAATGAACAACCTCGGACAATTGGTTTTCGCTCAAGAAGCGTCTTCAAATGGACAAGGAGTTTTCAATATCAATGCTCTTGATCAACTTGCCGATGGCAACTACATGGTTCAAGTTTCTCAAGGAAACCAAATCCAAGTAGCGAGAATCATTGTGCAGAAGTAAAGAATAGAACAACTTGATTGAAAGGGCTGCCCATTGGGTGGCCCTTTCTTGTTTTTAAAGAGTAAGTGTTTAGAGCAAAATAAAGTCACATATATCCTAGACGCAACATTTTCAATTTATCCTTATCCGTCTGAAATTCACCTCTAAACACTTGCTCTTTATCTCATTGCCATGAGTGATATAAAACAGTCCTTTTTACACGGATAGAGGCGCTTTCTTTCGTAAATTTCGTCTACCATGAAAACCGAACTTAAGTCGCGCACCGAGATCATCCTGATGGTCAATACGTTCTATGACAAAGTAAAGGCCGATGACCAGATTAGCCATTTCTTCAATGAGGTTATCAAGGTTGATTGGGTCACTCACTTGCCCAAAATGTATGACTTTTGGGAGACTACTATCTTCCACAAAGCCGTGTATTCTGGCAACCCAATTAAAGTGCATCAGAACGTCAACTCCCTCATGCGAATGAAGGCAGATCACTTCAAACATTGGATCAAACTGTTCATAGAAACCGTCAACGAATTGTTCATTGGAGAATATGCCGAAATTGCCAAACAAAGAGCAATTTCCATAGCCACAGTGATGCAGATGAAGGTGATGACTAACTAGTCTGCCAAATTTTGCACCAACAATACTTGCTACGATAGCTCCGTTCCTTTTATCTTGCAAAGAAAAGCATGGCTAAAGGAACAAAAGAAGACCCTTGGAAACTGACAACTCCTCCCCGAAAACAGAATTTATTGCATGGAAAGAAGCAGACGAAGAAGTACGTTCAATCGTTTGATTGGTGAGCGGTTGCGAGCTGCGTTATCATCATAGGTGTATCGAATATTTGCATGAAATGCTAAAAATACACAGCGACTGAATGGTCCTTGTAAACGCCGATGAACGGAAACCTGCCAAACAAAATACGGTCGAGGCTTAGGGACGTGCAGATGACAACCCAGTAAGCGGATTCATGGTCTACTTAATGGTTTTAGTGGACGACTTGGGAATCACATCCCTCCCATTTTAGAACATTTAGATCTGGCCGAACTCGAGCACAATGCACGCGAAAATCGCATGCGAGCCATCTTACAACCAACGAATCACCCACTATGAGTCTCAGTATTCTTGCACTATACCTGTCTAGTCTGTCTGCTTTCTTCCAACCAACCCATTCCTTCACCGATCCTCGTGATGGAAATGAGTATGATGTGGTCAAAGTAGGCTCATACTGGTGGTTCAACGAAAACCTTCTATATGAAAGTCAATTGTGTTTTTGTCGTGGTAAAAAGAGACTGAAAAAGCAATGTCAGGATGTCAACTTCTATTCGAACAAGGAATTGGAACACATCTGCCCCATAGGTTGGCGCGCAGCCACCATGGCCGATTGGAATAACTACCTGGTTTGGCTTCTTGGCAAGCGAAATCTAGCCTTGGAAATGATGCAATTGGATACACTCCCCTCTCCCAACAGCACCTATATGCTCAAAGACACGACCGATTTACTCCAATTATTTTCTGATGCCAACTTGCTCAAAATAAAGGCTTATGGCTGGGTGCAAGGAAAGCGCGTCAAGAATTTAGAAACCATGTCTTTCTGGGCTAATAATGAAGAATTGGCAGATGATCGATTCCACGTGCATCTTTCAAACGATGGTCTATTCAGACACGCGCACGATCACAACGTAATTGATAAACCACGCAAAACACGAAAATTTGCGGTGAGGTGTGTCTGTGAAGATGACGCTCTTATTAACCAACTCCCATGAGTAAAGTAACCGATGAGTTTCTCGCCCAAGTTGTCCTTCGCATCAGCGAAAACCCACCTCGCATAGAACAGTGCATAAGTGGATTGACGGAAGATCAGCTATGGTTTCGACCCAATGAATCCTTGAGCAGTATTGGTAATCTCATTTTGCATTTGTGCGGAAATATTCGACAATACGCCATTACATCGCTTTCTGAAACTACCGATATCCGCAATCGATCATCGGAGTTTAACGCTCATGGAAACTACACCAAATGCGAATTGCTAAGCATGCTCAAAAGCACAGTCCAGGAGGCAATTCAAGTGGTAGAAACCTTGAACGAAAAGCAGCTCATGAAAACCTACGAGGTTCAATGCTATTCGCTTTCTGGAATGGGAATATTGGTCCATGTTGCCGAACATTTTTCTTATCATACCGGTCAAATCGTTTTTTTGACTAAATTTCTAGCGAATAAACACCTCAAGTTTTACGATGATGCGAAATTGTAGCCGTATGATGAGCGTTTCCCTTTTTTAACACAAGGCAAATGCTTCAGCGCTTCTCTTTCACCATAAAACAGTCGTTGCAATTCACTGAGAAATACCTTAACCGATGAAAACTACTCTGCTTGCTCTATTCGCTTGCTTCTGTCTCTCCAGTTCGGCGCAGACATACCTTGAAGACAGCGTTCTTATTCAGATTGAAAACACACGTGCCAATATTGAATTCGATTATTCACCTTCCGAAGATTGGCAGTATTTCTTGATTCCAGACACCCTCACCATTGTCGTTACTAGAAGTCAGCCAGCACTTTCTTCCTGCGGGAATTTCAATTTTGCCGAAATCATCTATGGAGTATTGGATGATGAGCTTGTGAGACTTTTAGTGCCCTGCGGGCAAACGTCTGAAAGGCCCACAGGAGTTGAACTTAACTTCGTTCAAGCAAGACCAATTGGCCGCGTGTCTGACCATGAATTTCGTATCGATGATCTCGAGGCTCTACAACATGTTACAGAGATCAAGCGGACCGCATGGGCACAAGTTGTGCAATAGATGTTTAAAATGGCCTGCCAATTTTGTCAAACGAAGGACTCATTTTACTAACTTCATAGCACCACTTATTGTAAGAACATGACCCATTCCGGCTACATATTTTTGGCTTTCGCATTTTTGCTTAGCTCTTGTGTTAGAAGTACTTCAGATTCAATAGCTGAAGATATCAATCCTCATTATCGCCATATTGACGATTATACATTGGATGCACAAATGCACCTGGTCAAGGATATCCCTGCCTCTTTTAACGAAAAACTGGTAAATGTAGTAATCGAAATTCCAACCGGGACGATTGATAAATGGGAAGTAAACAAAGATTCTGGCGATCTTGAATGGGAAATCAAAAGTGGTGTCCCACGTGTCATTGATTATTTAGGTTATCCTGGTAATTATGGATTTATCCCGCAAACTGTGCTGGCAAAAGAAGATGGAGGCGATGGAGACCCATTGGACGTTCTAGTCCTCGGACTGCCGGTTGAGCGTGGATCAATTGTTCAAGCTGAAATTATTGGGGTGCTCACCTTGCTCGACCGCGGTGAGCAAGACGACAAACTAATCGCAGTAGCTGAAAACACTACTTTTTCGAATATTCAGTCACTTACGGAAATGGAGAAGAAATATCCAGGTGTAATTGATGTCGTCAGCACTTGGTTTGCCAACTACAAAGGCGACGGTTTGATTCAAATTACCGGAACAGCTGAAAAAGCAGAGGCTTTGAAAATTCTAGAACAAGCCAAAGCCTCTTTCACCAAACAATAGATTCAATAGGTGCTTCTAAGAAAGTAGCGCTCCAATCAACCTAAGAATTGTAAGCTCACTTCTCAGAACATTTACCTTTGAAGCACTTATTCTGTCGCTAGTTTGTGCCAAGCTCAACTGAGCTTCTCTGAACTGGGTATTGGTAATTTGTCCAGCTTTGAATAGCTCTCCACTTCTTTCGAGATTTGCTTCAGCCGCCTTGATATTGTTGCTCTCCAGTAAATACAACTTCATGTTTTGATTGTAAGCAAGCAAAGCATTGTCAATATCAGCTTGCAAACCGCTCCAAGTATCTTGCTCCGATAGCTGCGCGCTTTCAACCGCAATCCTCAAGTTTTGGCGCTGGATATTGTTTCTCATTCCACTGAAAATTGGAATATTCAACGACAAGGCACCATTTGGACCAAGGGAAGTATTCTCCAATAGAATACCTACGTCATTGACACTTTGGTTGTAACCATAACCCGCCGATAAAGACAATGATGGCATAATCGCCCCGTTAGAAATTTTCAAATCAGCTTCGGCCAATTCACTTTGCAAAAGGGCTCCAGTATACGCTGCATTGTTTTGTTTGGCAAGAGCCAATAGCTCATCCAAAGTCCAAGTGCGCAATTCCAGATCGGTATTAGCCAATCCTGACCCAGGCACTTCGGCCCCAATCAATCGAGATAGCAAAGTCCTAAAGGTTTGTTCTGACATTTCTGCCTGCAATAACTGCGAACTATCAGCTGTCAAAGTAACTTGAGCGTTCAACAGCTCCGTGCGGACGTTTCCACCAAGTGAATGACTTACTTCTACGCGTTCATATCTTTTCTGAGAAATTGCCAGGTGCTTTTCCGAAATACCCAACTGATCTTGTGCCCTTTGAAGAGAAAGATAGGTTTCACTCACTTGAATCACAATGGCCTCAATTGCCGCTTTTGATTGGGCGTCGACTGCCGATTTACTGACTTTAAGCTTCTGGAAATTATTCCATCCAGATAAACCATTGAACAAAGTATAATTCAAGTTTGCCGAGGCGGTAACATTCGAAGCACCTGCATTGTCTACATCGACAGCTGGAAAGTTTCCATTGAAGACTTGTTGCGAGCTAGTCACACTGTAACTGTAAGAACCAGTTGCACTTACCGTTGGCAAGAGACCTGCATTTCCAACGTGAACATTGTTGTCGGCTATCTCTATATTATTTTCCAGAATAGCGATTTGGAAATTGTTGTTCAACGCCGATTGTATGGCCTGATCCAATGTGTAGGTGCCATCCGTTTGACCATACATTTGATTGACCGACAAAATGCCGACTATTATAGCGAGAAAATTATATTTCGTTCTCATATTTCAATTCTTTGAATGCAGGTTCTACTTCATGACGTTCAGGCTTTGTGCCGGTCCATAACCAAGTCGAATACACGCGCATCGTATTAATAATATTGAGTACCACAGGCAGGACCAATAAAGTCGTGTACGTGGCCATGATCAATCCATAGGCAATCGCAATAGCCATAGGAACTAGAAATTGTGCTTGAAAACTCTTTTCGAATATTAGAGGAGCAAGACCTGCAACTGTTGTGAATGAGGTCATTATTATGGGCCGGAATCGAGAAAGCCCCGCCTCATAAAGAGCTTTTTTAAAATCCATTCCTCGCTTCAAATTCCCGTTAAGTGCAGTTATTAAAACCAAACTATCGTTTACCATCACACCAATAAGTGCGATAACTCCAAATCCTGAAAGCAAACTAAGAGCCGAAGAGTGCACCCAGTGTCCCCAACCGACACCTACAATTCCCAAAGGAATAAGAATAATAACGGCAAGAGCTTGTGGAACGCTTCGGAAAGTGAAAGCGATAATGAATATCATGAGCAAGAGGATAATTGGACCCACTTTGGCAAAAGATACTTTGGTTTTGTTGGCCTCTTTGTTTTGCCCTTCAAATGAATATTGAACAGCAGGAAACTGATTGAGTATCAGAGGCATGATTGTGTTGGTAATATCCTCCTGAATTGCCGACACGCTGGCCTCCGGATTGCCTAACTCCGCCTCAACTCTAATTTCTCTTTTACCATTGAGGTGATTGATTGCAATAATTCCGCGGTCAATGTTGAAGTCGGCAAGTTCTTTGAGAGGAATCTTTTGTCCTGTAGACGTACGAATTAAGAAATCGCCCAAATCATCTGTCGAAGATCTTCCCTCCTCGGCCAATCTCACCCATACCTTAACCTCATCGATACCACGTTGCAACCTTTGCGCTTCAGCGCCAAAAAAGCCCTGTCTCACTTGACCTACAACCTGCTGTAAATTTAATCCAAGCAGATATGCTTTATCTTTCAGCTCAATATTAATCTCCTTGATACCGCGTTGATCATTGTCGGAAACATCACTTAAATCGGCAATATTACCCAGCTCATTTTTAAGGATAGCTTTAGCTCCTTCGAGTTGTTCCAGATTGTTACTTCTCATACTCACTGAAAATGGTTTTCCAAATGGACTTGCCACTCCAAAGAGCATTTTATCAATTTCTGGAATGACGCCCACCTCGTCCCTCAAGGCCTTATTGATGTCAAATACGCTCATCGCCCTCTGCTCAGAATTAAGCAATTGGATATTTATCGACCCCTGATTAGTGTTGGGTCCGACAATCTTCTCAATATTGATGACCACATTTTCACCATCCAGGCGATCAGCTTTTAAACTTGCATTGACCTTATGTGCGCTTTCCACCAAATAATCCAGTACACCTTCGGTAATCACATCTCTTGTTCCTGGAGGCATTTCTATCGAGATTCCTATGTTATCCTGCTCAATAGTTGGGAAAAACGTGGTTTGAATAATACCACCTTTAAAGCCTCCAATAGTGATCATGAACATGGCAATCGGAATAGCTATGGCCAACAAGGGATTATGAATTGAGAAATGAAGAACTGGTGAATACAGTTTGTTCTTCAAATAATTCATCACACGTTCTGAACCACGAACCAGTTTACTCTTTTTAACCTCTCCTGAAAGTGCTTTTGAGTGAGCGATGTGCCCCGGTAAGATTAAAATACCTTCAACCAACGAAAACAACAAAGTAGCGATGACGACAAATGCCAGGTCGGGTCCAAAATCTCCCAATCTTCCATCTAGAAAGTAGAATGTTCCAAATGCCACAATTGTAGTGAGCACGGCAGAAGTCACAGCAGGCAGCACCTCCAGAGTTCCTTTCAAAGCAGCTTGCAAAGCCGTTTCACCTCTTTCGTAGTGCTGGTATATATTTTCGCCTATGACAATTCCATCATCAACCAATATTCCTACAACTAGGATCATTCCAAACAGGGAAAGAACATTTATCGTAAGTCCGAAAGAAGAACCGAGAATGAACATTCCTGCAAACGCAATTGGAATACTCAAAGCCACCCAGAAAGCGAGTCGGACATTGAGAACTAGGGCAAGTATGATAATTACAAGAAAGAACCCCACTAATCCATTGCTCGTTAGCAAAGCAATACGTTCAATCAATGTTAGTGAGGCATCACGGATGATAGCCGCTTGAACTACATCATTTTTTGCATTGAAATCAATAATGTAAGCTTTAACATTTTCCTGAATTGCCAAGAAATCCTCATCGTTAGTGTTCTGAACAGTGAGGGTTACTGAAGGATTTCCATTGAAGTAATTCCTCTGTGGCAAATCGGCCCACCGGTCTTTCAATTCAGCAATATCGCCCAGGCGAACGACCATTCCATCAGTCGTTGCTTTAACGATAATGTTTTCTAGCTCGTATGCTCGATAAGCCTTTGAGCGAGCTCTTATGAGCAATTCTTCACGAGGACCTTTAATCGTTCCTCCGGTAATTTCTATGTTCGATTTTGCGACAGCTTGACTTACCGCCTCAAACGTCAAATTATATGCCTCAAGTGCAGATGGATCAAGAGAAATTTCTATTTCCTCATCTGGAAAACCAGATAAAGTAACTTTTGAGAGACCATCAAAGGCGCGCAATTCATCTTCGGCTATCCTCCCCTTGTCTTTCAAGGTATTGAGATCAACATCTCCAGTGAGTGCAAAGCTGATCACGAAGTTCTTCGCTTCCTGTTTGAAAACAACCACAGGCTCCATTCCCAAAGGAAAAGAGCTGATTTGATCAACTGCATTTTTCACATCTTGAAGAAGATAGTCAACATCATAACCACGCTTACCTTCAAGAGATATGACTCCTTTATTTTCAGATGAAATGGAAGTAATTTCAATTATTCCCGTAACGCCCTTGAGGTTGTCCTCAATTTTAGTGACAATACCTTCTTCAATTTCTTCTGGTGAAGCTCCCGGATATACAGCCTGAATCTGAATAATTCGACTTTCACTTTGGGGGAAGAAAGTAGATTTAATGCTCTTGAGACCAAAGAATCCAAAAATCAAGATGATGATCATCAGGAGATTTCCTGGAACTGGGTATTTGATGAAATAAGTAACTAGTCCTTTCATCAGTTCTCCGAATTAGTTTTGATCCACATCCCTGGGTATCCGCCTTCAATAACTTGATTCAATAAGCGATCGCCATTTGAAAGGCCGGTTACATATACAATATTGGCCGACGAATGAACTATCTCCACTTGCTTGGTTGCGAGTAATGTATCCTGGGCAAAATACACCTTGTTGTCGGCTAGAAGTAAACCTTGATCTAAAGGATAAACTTGAGTCATCACATCTGCTTGAATACTACCTTCCATATATTGTCCGTCTTGCAAACCATCGCCGTCCACAGAAAGAAAGAGCAACATGCGCTGAGTAGCAGGGTCTACATTTTTACCAATCCGAATGACTTTTCCTTCGACTATATTTTCTTCGAATTGCAATAAAGCTAAATCTCCAATATTAACTCGGTTCATATCCGTTGCCGCAATCGCCGCCTCTAACTCAAAAGTGCCAATAGCAATCAAGTCACCTACCTTTTGTCCTGCGCGAACCAATGTCCCAGCGTTCAAATCTCCTGAGCTTACCACACATTTGAAAGGCGCATGGATGGTGAACTTGGACTGTCGGTTTTCCAAACTTTTAATAGCATAATACTGTTGGTGGACCGATCGACCCGATAAGAAGTTGCCCAGTTTATCGTTGGTTACTTCAGGAAGTGTAGGCAAAGGCTTTTCAGGGTTTACATTGTTCATAAACGACTTCCAACTGCTGAAATCCCCTGGATAATCCAAGCTTATGTCTGGAAGCACTCCATTCATAAGAGCCTTAAAGGCACTTCGTTGAGATTTTAGATTGAGCAGACTTTCACTACCATCAATGGAAAGAACCACTTGTCCTTTCTGGTATACTTGTCCAACCTTTAATGGCTTGGTTCCTGTCAGGACAATTCCAGTCACTTCGGGAAAAATCTCCACCTTACTGCTAGCTTTTAATCGGCCATTGACAGAAACTTCTAAGGGAAGGTCTTCATTCTTTACTTGGACTAAGCTCACTACTCGTGCTGTTCGAAGATCCGTTTTTCTTTCGGGTGATTTCTTCAAGCTAGCAAGCCCGTTGGAGCCTAGCACACCACCCAAAATAACGAGGGCGGAAACCACTACTATTATTATTTGCCTTTTCTTCATTGCTTTTGTTTTTGAATAGATCGGATGATAAATTCTGCCACCTCCGTCTTTCTAACTTCTATATATGACTCAAAATCTACGTTGGACATCCCCGTGACAAACTGAATCATCGGTCGGCCGATAAAGGGAAAAATACACATAGACAGCATATTTGTAAATAATTGATGCGCATCAATATCATCGATTTCACCAGTCTTCACCGCATCTCGTACAGCTTGCTGGAAAACCAGTGTCGCATCAAACTTCTTGACTTCAGACATAAAGCGAAACATTCTTTCTGGATTTCGATTGAGCTCTGAAATGATGAATCGCGGAATTAATGGATTATGCTGAATGGCATCGATGTATATTGAGACAAAGTTTCTAACCTTCTCGAAAAGATGACTTTCTTCGCCCATTGCGGCATTCAATCTACTCACTAGAGCGCCGAAAAGAGTCTCGAACACTTTGGCAAAGAGCAGTTCCTTGGATTTGAAGTAATAATGGATCAACCCCTTGTTTATCCCTGCTCTTTCGGAAATAGCGCGCATTCTGCCCCCTTCGAGTCCTCTTTGAATGAATTCGTCCGTGGCGGCTTGTATGATTTTATGTTCTGTATCGCTTTTACCCATTTGGGTAATTTTTAAACAAGTGTACGAAGTATTTTTCGTTGAAGACATATTACAGATAATGTTTTTACCCAAATGGGTAAAATACCTCGACCTGTCTGAAAACAGAAGAATAGTTGGCTGAAACGCTACGCTGGAATACCTTTTCCTATGATGTGCAGATCTCTCTGAGGGAATGGAATCGAGATTCCCTCTTTGTCCAGTGCTTGCTTGCACAATCTGGTTGTCGACATATAAACATCCCAATAGTCTTCAGGTCTACAATATGGACGTACAACTAAATTCACAGATGAGTCGGCAAGCTCCAAGACATCAACAAAAGGTGCAGGATCTTTCAACACTCTTTCGTCAGAGACGCATACACCTCTTAGGATTTCTATCGCTTGGTCAATATCAGCGTCGTATGCAATACCTATTACCAAGTCCACGCGTATAACACCATTTTCAGTAAAGTTGGTTATGTTTCCATTCATGATCGCCCCATTCGGAACGATTACAGTTTTGCAATCCGGTGTCTCTAAGATGGTGTTGAAAATGTGGATTGCTTTTACGAACCCATGTTCGCCTTGAATATTTACTAGGTCTCCAATTTTATATGGCTTGAAGAGCATCACGAGAATCCCACCAGCAAGATTTGACAGAGTGCCCTGAAGCGCCAAGCCCACAGCCAATCCCGCGGCACCGACCACAGCTACCATAGAAGCAGTCTGCATCCCTACCATACCAGCTACAATTACAATCAAGAGGACTTTTAGCACCCAACCGGCCAAGTTTGATAGAAAGGTTTGCAACTCCAATTGTAGTTTGCTCTTTTCACAAGCTCGGCCCACAGCTTTTTGAAGCACCTTAACAACTCTTAATCCGACAACGAGAATAACCAGCGCCAAAAGAAGTCCTGGTCCATGATCCTTCATTAAGCTCATAAGAAATTCGCCAATGGCGGTCATATCGAGAGAATCCATAGAATGCGTGGTTTAGGTATGAATCTTACTTCACATTTTAGGTATAAGAATCAAAAACATCTTTTCAAATAGAACATGAAACCCCATTTGCCTTGTGTTAAAAAAAAAGCGAGATAGACAATATGCCTACCTCGCTCAAATAGTATTGCTTGAGAACTTTATGACCAGCTTGCGATCGCCTCGCCCTGATACTCTCCAGCTTTCAATTTCTTATCAGCTTTCTTGAATGTTTCAATTGTGTATTCCACATCTTCCAAGGAATGAACTGCAGTAGGAATCAATCTCAACATGATCACCTCACGAGGTACAACTGGGTACACTACAATAGAGCAGAATATTCCGTAATTCTCACGTAAATCCATTGTGATGTTTGTCGCCTCTGCCAGAGTTCCCTTAAGAAAAACAGGAGTCACAGGGGAATTGGTCTTGCCAATATCAAATCCAGCGTCCTTAAGGCCAGTCTGCAAAGCAGTAGCAATTTCCCACAACTTATCCTTGAATTCTGAGTTTGTCCGTATCATTTCAAGACGCTTCATAGCGCCAACTACGATAGGCATCGGAAGAGACTTGGCAAATACTTGCGAGCGCATACTATATCTCAGGTAGTCGATCACGTGCTCATCTGCCGCAACGAATGCGCCGATAGTAGCCATTGCTTTCGCAAAAGTTCCAAAGTAGATATCGATATCTTTTTGAACACCTTGAAAATCTCCGGTACCACGGCCATTTTCGCCAACAGTTCCAAAGCCATGTGCATCATCAACGAAAAGTCGGAATCCGTACTTTTCCTTGTAGGTTACAATCTCTTTGAGTTTCCCTTGATCTCCAGCCATTCCAAAAACGCCTTCAGTGATCACAAGAATTCCACCACCTGTGCGTTCAGTTAACTTCTGAGCACGTACAAGCTGCTTTTCGAAGCTTTCCATGTCGTTGTGCTGAAAAACAAAACGTTTACCATGATGGAGTCGCACACCATCAATCATACACGAATGTGATTCCGAATCGTAGACAATGACATCGTTTCGTGTAACCAAAGACTCAATTGCCGACTGGCAGCCTTGGTAACCGAAGTTCAACAGATATGCATCTTCTTTCTGCATGAAGTCTGCCAATTGAGACTCAAGCTCTTCATGCTGCTTGGTTTGTCCAGACATCATTCTCGCACCCATAGGATATCCCATACCCCAATCTTTGGAGGCTTGAGCATCAGCCTCTCTAACATCTGGATGATCGCAGAGTCCAAGGTAATTGTTGACACTCCAAACTAGAACATCCTTACCGCGAAACATCATGCGGTTGCTAACGGGCCCTTCTAGCTTTGGAAATGTAAAATAGCCATGAGTCTCTTTTGAGTGCTGACCCAATGGACCACGATTGTTTTTAATTCTTTCGAAAATATCCAAATTCCTTGTTTTTACATCACGATTCTTAACAATGAATCGCAAAGGTTTTCTAAATCAAAATCCGCGCAAAATTAACTCGAATCTCCATATCCGCAAATTTCCATTCACTTACCTATGAACATTTTTAGTGTAATCGCGAGGAAATGCTTGTTTCGCAGCCAAGATATGTTAAAATTAGCCTTCCTTCTTACATCTAACGTCCTCTCAAAGCATTACTAATGAACACTTCAAGATGACTTACGCACATTAGATTCAGCAGAATAGACAAAAAAACAACAATTGACTTGTATACCAACTGTGGATAATATCCGTTCAACAGGACAAACAGCAAATGTACTCTGAAGTCAAAAGTTTATATTTGCCGGATTATTTTGTCCCCGTCAATGAGATATCTACTACTACTATTAGCGTTTCCTCTAGTTTTCTGGAGTTGTTCTGAATACAATAAAGTATTAAAAAGCAACGATCCGGATTTAAAATATGCGAAAGCTGTCGAATACTTCGACGAAGGAGAATGCTTCAAGTCACTTCCTTTATTGGAAGAATTGTTGACTGTCGTAAAAGGCACGCAGCGAGCTGAGAACGTTTACTATTACTACGCTAAGGTTCATTATTGTGTTCAGGATTACTACCTCGCCAATTATTACTTCAAGACTTTTACTAAGACATTTTCATCGAGCCCAAGGGCCGAAGAATGTTTGTTCTTAGCAGCGATGTGCAATTACAACCTGTCACCAAAATATTCTTTGGATCAGCAAGACACAAAAGCAGCGATCGATGAGTTTCAACTTTTCCTCGACAGGTATCCTACATCTGACCGAAAGGACACTTGCAACACTTTAATGGCTGATTTGCGCTACAAACTGGAGGTGAAATCGTACAAATTGGCAAAACTTTACGCCAAAACGCAGAAATATTTAGCTGCATCACTAGCACTTGAAGACTTTGTTTACTCTTATCCTGCTTCGCAATATGGCGAGGAGGCTATGTTTTTGATCGTTGAGTCTCGGTTCAATTATGCAGAAAACAGCATAGAGGGAAAGAAACTTGAACGTTTTGAGGAAACAATCAAATCTTATACTAATTTTGTAAATCGATTTCCAGAGAGCCAAAAATTAAAGGATGCTGAAGAGTATTATTTAGGAGCTGTTTCGGAAATGGAAGAACTTCGTTCAATAAATCCGTAGTATGATTGATTACAAGAAGACAAATGCAGCCAAGACTACTCAGACTCGGGACATTACCGATTTGTTAGAGAAAGTTGATAGCAATATTTATGAGGTGATTGTGATTTTGAGCCGTCGATCTAATCAGATTGCCAAAACCATGAAGGAAGAATTGCACTCTAAGTTGCAAGAATTTGCTAGTCACCAAGATAATCTAGAAGAGATTTTCGAGAACCGTGAGCAAATTGAGATCAGTAAATTCTATGAGCGCTTGCCAAAGCCACATAGTATTGCTCTCCAAGAATTATTGGAAGACAAAATTTACTTCCGCATGCCAGAAGTTGACAATGTTTAATCCTTAACGGATTTTCACATAAATAAAAAGATGGTTTCGACCATCTTTTTTTATTTTCACCTGTGCTTAAAGGGAAAAACATAGTTCTTGCCATCACCGGCAGCATCGCAGCCTATAAGTCTGCGATTCTCGTTCGCCTTCTAAAAAAGGAGGGCGCTGCAGTGAAAGTAGTCCTTAGTAAGGGGGCTCTAGACTTTGTAACTCCCATGACTTTATCCACTCTTAGCGGCAATCCTGTTTTTTCTGATTTCACCGAAGATCCCGATAGCGGGACTTGGACCAACCATGTCGAACTTGGTTTATGGGGAGACCTCTTCATTCTTGCTCCATGCACGGCAAATACACTAGCTAAAATTTGCAACGGGCAAAGTGACAACTTCCTTACGACAGTATATATGTCGGCAAAATGCCCTGTTCTCTTAGCTCCTGCCATGGATCTTGATATGTATGCCCATCCCGCGACTCAAGGAAATATTGATTTGTTGCGAGACCGAGGACACACCATCGCTGAGCCAGGGAATGGTGAACTGGCATCAGGCCTATTGGGCAAAGGCAGAATGGCCGAACCCGAAAATATCCTGCAGCAGGCCATAGATATTTTGCATCCAGTCCAGAAGCTTAAAGGAAAAACTGTATTGATAAGCGCAGGGCCTACACACGAGGCCATAGATCCAGTTCGCTTTATTGGCAACCGTTCTTCTGGCAAGATGGGTCTTGCTTTGGTGCAAGCTTTTCTAGACCAAGGTGCAAAAGTGAACCTCGTTGCCGGTCCTGGTGTTCCGAAATGCCCTGATAGCGTAAATCGAACTGACGTAAGCTCAGCACAAGAGATGTATGATGCCTGCCTATCTTTGTATCCATCTTCCAATATTGCAGTAATGAGTGCTGCGGTGGCTGATTATCGACCCGCTGTATCGGCCGACCAAAAAATTAAAAAGAGCTCAGACACGCTTAGCCTTGAGCTCGTTAAAAATCCGGACATTTTATTTGCTCTCGGGCAAAACAAATCATCCAACAATCAATTTCTAGTCGGTTTCGCTTTGGAGACGAACAATGAATTGGAACACGCCAAAGACAAACTATTAAGGAAGAATCTCGATCTTATCGTGCTAAATTCTTTGCAAGATGCGGGGGCTGGTTTTGGCCATGACACGAATAAGATTACGTTGATCTCAAAAAGCAATAAAATCCTTAGTTTTGAGTTAAAATCGAAGGCTGCCGTTGCGGTGGACATCGTCAATACAATTGTAGAAGAATTAGGAGCATGAAGAAATTACTATTTGCGGCTCTAAGCGCGATTATCAGTTTGTCAACTATTGCCCAAGAGCTTAATTGCAAGGTTACAGTCATTGCACCTCAGATCGCACTTACCGACCCGGCTCTCTTCGTTACCATGGAAGAGGCCATTCAAAATTTCATGAATGGGCGCAAATGGACCAATGACAATTTCGAATTTGACGAAAGAATTGATTGCAACATACAGATCACGATTAGCGAAGCAAAGTCTAGCTCATTGTTTGCCGGTAGCTTGCAAGTTCAAAGCAGCAGACCCGTTTTCAGCTCAGATTATAAAACATCCCTCTTCTCTGCCAATGACCAGGACTTTCAAATTGAATTTTTACAAAATACTATGCTCCAGTTCTCGTTGGATCAACATCGAGCCAATCTATCCTCCATCCTAGCATTTTATGCCTACCTAATTATAGGTTTAGACTATGACAGCTATGCCGATGAAGGTGGTACCCCTCATTTTTTGAAAGCGCAGACCGTTGTAGCCAACGCTCAAAATGCTGGTGAATCTGGATGGAAAGCTAGTGAAGGCAATCAAAATAGATATTGGCTTGTTGAAAATGTTCTCAGTCAAACTTTCAAGCCCTTTCGCAAGTGCATGTACCGTTACCACAGACATGGGTTTGATAAGATGTATGCAGATGCGGAAAGCGGTCGACAGGAAATTGCCGACGCATTGATTGGCTTGAGAAATACACATAGGATCAAGCCTGGTAATTATAATTTTCAGACATTCTTTTTCGGAAAGTCGGATGAAATTGTGAATCTATTCAAGCCTGCACCTCAAGAAGAAAAATTGAGGGTCTACAATGTCTTGAAACAGATAGATCCAGGAAATATTTCGAAGTACGAGAAAATGATGAAATAGCGCGGTTATGCTCAGACTGCTTTCCATTCAAAATTACGCCCTAATTCAATCCCTCGAGCTTAGCTTCGACAGCGGACTGTCGGCAATTACAGGCGAAACGGGATCCGGAAAATCTATTCTATTAGGAGCTCTCGGTCTTGTTCTCGGAAAACGGGCCGACCACAAAGTAATAGGACGAGACGAAAAGAAATGTGTTGTTGAGGCGACATTTTCTATTGGTGCCTCGCACAAATCTTTCTTCGACGACAATAATTTAGACCACTGGCCAGAGACTGTTTTGCGTCGCGAAATTAGCGCTGGCGGAAAATCTAGGGCCTTCATCAACGACACTCCGGTGACTCTTGACTTAGTTTCTGGATTAGGTGCTGAATTGATCGATATACATTCTCAGCAGGAGAATGGTCTAATCAACGACCAAGACTTTCGTCTTAAAGTACTGGACACCACGGCTAAGAATAAAAAAGAACGTACGAATTTCGAGAAGGCATTTGAGGATTGGCAAGAGACAAAAAAGGATCTGATCCGATTGGAGAATCAGAATAAGACTGCCAAAGATGATCTAGATTATCTGGCCTTTCAATTGCGGGAACTGGATACAGCAAATCTTGATGGTGTAGACCTCACAGAGTTAAATGAAGAGGTGACAACCAATCAGAATGCGGAAGAGATAAAGGAAGTCCTAAATGGTCTTGCGCACCGACTGGATGTGGATGAACAGAGCGTATTGAATCATTTGCGCTTGTCGCTGCAGGGACTTGGAAGTATAGCCCATGTCAGTGCGGCTCTGAAGGAACTATTCGAAAGGTTGAAGAGTGCTGAGATTGAATTGAGTGATCTAAGCGGAGAAGCATATCGGATGGCTGAGGAATCGGAAATTGATCCGGAGCGGGCATTGATGCTTGAGACCAAACTGAATGAGATCAACAGGTTGTTACAAAAACACAATCTGCAAGATCTTGAAGAGCTTAGAGTTTACAGAGATGACATCCGTTCTAGAATAAGCTTGATCTCGACCTCTGACGACCGACTTGAAGAGCTAAGAAAGGATCTATTGGCCAAAGACGAGTTCATGTTGGCTACTGGTGGAATCTTATCAAAGACACGTCTTAAAGCCATTCCTAGCGTCGAAAAGCGTGTTCTCAGCATTCTTACTGAATTGGGTTTAGAAAGAGCTCGTTTTGAAATAGGCTTGCAGCCAAATGAAGAGACTAGTTCTCAAGGACTTGACTTTATAGACTTTGGATTTTCGGCCAACCCAGGACATCCGATTCAAGAAATCGAATTGGTAGCATCGGGAGGTGAGATGGCCCGCGTGATGCTTGCTTTTAAATCGGCATTTTCGCAAATAACAAGTCTACCCTGTTTGATATTGGATGAAATTGATACCGGAGTATCTGGAGAAGTCGCGCGTAAAGTGGGCAAGGTTCTTCAGAAAACTTCGTCGAACATGCAACTTCTAACGATCACCCACCTGCCTCAGGTTGCCAGTTTGGCCCACCATCAGTTCAAGGTGTTTAAGACCATGTCTGCTACAAGCACAGAAACACATGTTAAACTTCTCACGAAGGAGGAGCGCATTATTGAATTGGCTGAAATGATATCAGGAAAGATCTCCAGTGATGCTTCTTTGCAAAGTGCTAGAGATCTCATGGCCAACTAGAATCGCATCTCGATTCCGATTGACGGCATGAAAGGCAATTGATTCACCACCTCGTTTGTCACACGATTTACGTAGAAAACATTGGCGCGGCTGTATACATTCGTCACACCTGCATTGATTTCCATTTTCATGTGCTTTCCAAACTCCAACGTTTTTCTTAGGTTGATATCCAAACGGTGATAAGCTGGCAGTCGACCGTTGTTTAGTTCGGCATAAGAGATTCCGAGCTCATCTGGGTTTTGATTTAGGTAATCCGAACCAATTCCTCCTCCAATAGATACTGGTTGGTAGAAACCTTGTGTTTGTGTGAATGGCAAGCCAGAACCAAAGTTCCAACGCGCATTGATTTCCCAATCATGGTTTTTTCCAAAAGCCTGTGAAACAACCATGTTGATGTTATGACGACGGTCAAAGACAGGGTCATACCACTGGAAGCCATCCCAACGATCTACGTCACCCAAAGAGTATACTAACCATACATAAGTGTGTTTTGCCTCGTACTTCAATACGATGTCAACACCTTTTGCATTTCCTGATTCGAGGATAAAGTCTTTTTTCAAAGCATCGTCGACTTCCGAATAATCTGAATTATCAGGGAACAGCTTGTTTCTATTGGTATTGGTAACCTGCTTGAAGAACTTGTAATATCCTTCAATATTCAGGTTAATCTTTTCAGTAACGTCAAATTCAAAACCAAAAATGGCATGATTTGCACGTTGCAAAGGATCTTTGA
The DNA here is from genome assembly GCA_047615865.1 of Gammaproteobacteria bacterium. GTDB lineage: Bacteria > Bacteroidota > Bacteroidia > Flavobacteriales_D > Sanyastnellaceae > JADFAK01. The sequence goes on along the minus strand of JBLHIB010000016.1, from coordinate 23,869 downwards.
CAACTCTTGACTCACCATTCGGTTGAATGAAATCGTCTTGGATGTTGTCCGGTCCGGCCAAGAAACCATAGAAAAGGTTCACGACATCGCGGTCACTATTTGCGGCAATTAGGTTTTGAGTATAGATACCAGCAGCCAATTTTAAACGAAGACGTTCGCCTATCTTATACTTAGCTGCGATACGTGGCTCAGGTGAGAATACACTTAACGAACCATAATACTGTCCTCTAAAGCTTGGCTCAAGGATCAAGTTACCGTGGGTAAGTTTATACTTTACATAGAAGCCAAATTCAGTTGTATTTTCTTCTTGACTCACTTGAACGCCCAAAGCGTTAAAGGTCTCGTATGAAGTCTTGAAAGTAAGACCTTGAACTCCATATAGCAGCTCATCATCGGAAATGGCATATTTGAAGTCTAGTCCGAAATTTGAACTCTGAACACCGCTAAATCTTGGCTCTAGGCTTTCTTCTTCAAGGTTGATCTGATATTTCGAAGTCGAGAAATTTCCACTGATAAGAACTGGACTTCCTTGAGGAACAACGTAGAACTTTGCTCCACCACCAGTGTTTTTCCAATTCAGATTTGAAAGTGCTTGGTAACGAACTTGATCACTAAAGTTAAAGCCGAAGAAACTCACTTTACTACCTGTACGTGAGGCCAAAGTTACTTTTCCGTATAAATCGGTATAGTTAAAAGGCAATCCATCTTCATCTATGTACTTATAGATCAACTTAGAGCTTTCTTCCAAGTAGGATGTTTTCGCAGACAGCACATAAGAAACACTTCCCTGTCCATCCTTTAATTTTTTAAGTGGTCCTTCAAGCATAATTTTTGCTCCAAAAGGACTTAGACCTACGTTTCCACCAATCCTTTTTTTGTTTCCGTCCTTGGTAGTTACGTTCATGATACTTGAAACACGACCTCCAAATTCTGCTCCGAAACCACCTGTATATACATCGGCATTACTAATGATATCTGTATCAAAAACTGAAAACAAACCAATAGAGTGAAAGGCGTTATAAACAACCATTCCGTCTAGAAGAACTTTATTCTGAACTGGGGAACCACCTCGAATGTACAGCTGGCCACCTTGGTCACCAGTACTTACAAAACCTGGAAGAACTTGAAGAACTTGAACAAGGTCGGCCTGTCCACCGAAAGAAGGTATCCTCTTAATGTCTTGTGGTCGAATTGTATTGACAGAAACTCTTGCCTGAGTTTTTTGATCAGAACTACCAGCAGAAATTTCGGCACCGGCCAACTGCACTGTGGCAAGTTTCATTGAAAAATCATGGGATGTTATCCTTCCATTCTTCACTTCAACCTCCCTGCGGGTTTCTTCAAACTCAACACTTGAAACAATAAGAGTATATGACCCTGCAGGGATTTTCGTGAGTGCATAGAACCCTTGAAGATCCGTTTGCACTCCATGGTTGGTTCCTTTAAGGTAAACATTGACGAAAATAGCCGGCTCACCCGAATCTGTATTTCTAACAGTTCCCCTTATAGTACCTTGTCCAAATACGCTAGATCCAGTTAATAGCAACAGACTAAGCACAAACGCTTTTAATACAAATTCCTTCAGCATGTCATTTACTTCTTTGAAAGCGGCAAAAGTAACAATTCATATTGCGACTAGCGCACACAATACATAGTAGGATTAAATCTTATTTGAACGCAAGCTAGAACTGATTTGGCACCAACTGAGCGTCGGAGATGATTCTAAACGTATTATTTATACAAGTCAACCGGGCTCAACTGTACTCCAGCGAAAGCTTTTCCAGCATTTGATCAACGGATTCCGAGGACAATTTCTCTCGCATTCTATCTGCCATTATTGGAAAAGCAAATGGAGTTGGACGATTGGGACTGGTAACAACTATTTCTTGGGTTGCCATCCTCTCCATTGCTTTCCGGAATCTCGTCATCTCTAGTTGCCTTTGAATCACCTCATCATGAGCTTGTCTATAAAGCAAATTAGTCGTTTCATAATCGTCAAACACATTGTAAATTAGTCCTGCGTGACTTTGCAGATGCCTTTGTTTCACAGGTACACCGGGGTATCCTCTAAAAATCAACCCAGAGACAATAGCAATATCCCGGAACTTTCTTCTCGCCATTTCACTTTCATTCACTCCGGCGGTAACATCGTCCAACAGATTCTCTGTGCTGAGCCATCTTCTCAAAGCCTTTTGACTTAATTCGATCTTTTGATCTGAAAGCAACTCGAAACCATAATCATTGAATGCCATGGAAAAAGAAACACTCACTTCCTGCGACATGCGCCAAGCAATAAGTCCTGCCATTCCTTCATGAACCAGACGTCCTTCAAAAGGAAACACAACGATATGATGGCCTTCAACCGTTTCAAAGCACTCTATGAGGAGTTCGCTTTTTGCCGGAATTATGGATCGTTCTTGCTGAAGATCAAGCAAAGGCTTCATTTTTATTAGTTCGACATCCTTTATCTTTTGGTTGACAATGTCATCCAATTTTGCTCTGATCATTTCGGACATATTGCTTGTTAGTGGAAACCTCCCACCCGACCAGACAGGAATCTTGCCACTTGGCTTCTTGCTATTCTTGACAATCGCAGCCATGTCCTTAATATGAATAAGTTCTAGACTTCTTCCAGCGAACCAAAATGATGTTCCTGATTCTAATCTGGACAAAAAGGATTCTTCGATGTTACCAATCGTTTTCCCTCTTTGATACTTAACTGCAAGCAAAGGGTCGCCTACTATTGTTCCTATTGACATTCGGTGTCTTCTTGCGATCGGAGTATTGACCACTTTATACAGGCCAGTCGAATTCTCTGCCTTTCGAAATTCAGGATATGCGTTCAGGGCATCTCCTCCAGTAGTTATAAATCTCAAGCACCACTCCCACTCGGCTTTGGATATCTCAGCATAACACCAAGTTGTTCTAATTTCTTTTAAGGTTTGATTTGCTGCAAATCCATCGCTCACGGCGAGTGTCATTAAATATTGCACCAGCACGTCAAAGGATAATATATAAGGCTCACGAGACTCGTGGTATTCATCCTTAACAGCTTGCCTTAGAGCAGCAGCTTCTATCAACTCTAAAGAATGAGTTGGAACAAAGTAAATATTACTAGTAGCGCCTGGCGAATGCCCACTTCTGCCTGCTCGTTGAATAAACCTCGACACACCTTTCGGTCCGCCGATCTGAACAATTGTTTCTACCGGAGAGAAATCAACACCAAGATCCAAAGATGAGGTGCAAACTACTGCCTTCAATCGGCCCTCATACAATGCGTCCTCTACCCAATAACGGAGATCTTTAGAGATTGACCCATGGTGCATTGCAACTATCCCGGCAAGTTCCGGTGCTGTGTCAAGAATGCGATGATACCAGATTTCGCATTGTGATCTTGTGTTGGTGAATATTAGTGCCGACTTAGAAGCTCTAAGCACTGGAAGAAGCTCATCTAGTAGTTTGATCCCCAAGTGGCCCGACCAAGGCATGGTCTCAATATTTTTAGGTAATATGGACTGAACCTGAATGTCTTTTTTCAGATCAGACTTCACTGTTACACCGAATTTCGATCGATCGGTTCCGAGCAGAATATCGCGTGCCTGTTCTAAATTACCAATGGTCGCCGAAATCCCCCAAACTCGAAGGGCTGGTGCAAGCGTTTTAATTCTAGACAGGGCAAGCTCAAGCAATACTCCGCGCTTTGTGCCCATGAGTTCGTGCCATTCGTCGACAATAACTGAATCAAGGTATTTATAGAATCGCGTATGATCTTTCTGAGACATCAACAAGTGCATTGTCTCAGGCGTGGTGATCATCATGTCAGGCAGATCCTTCATGAGCTTCTTTCTCTCCGAAGCCGAGGTATCTCCAGTTCGAATGGCACAAGTCAAATCCCATCCCATCCCAGCTATTAAGCGATCGGCACTAATTTTAATCTCCTTTGCTAATGCTCGAATGGGAGTTACCCAAATTATTTTAATTCCCCTCTTGTTTGATGCTATTGCACTCAGCAGCGCAGGAACAAGAAGCGAATATGTTTTACCGCTGCCTGTAGGTGCGTTTACAAGTCCATCCTCTCCATTGGAGTAATGCTCCCAAGCTTTGCGCTGGAAATCGAACACCTCCCAACCTCGAGACTGAAACCACGCATCTATATCTGTATTGACTGCCATCAAAGTGTTTTCATCGCTTAAAGTTCAATTGAACAAGCTTCGGAGATCCAATTTTGTTAAAATTTTGAATAGAAGTATCTTTCGGCATTGAAATTGCATCATAGCAGAAAAGGATGAAACAAATTTTATGAAAAAATTACTTACTATTCTCGTGTTCGCTTTTATCGGACTTTCAACATTTGCTCAAGGAGACTACGACGATTTGCTCGAAATGCTTGTTGATGAGCAATATGAAAAGCTATTGTACAAAGCTGAAAAATATACTCTTACTGACAAAACTAAGAAAGATGCTCTTCCTTATTTGTATATGTCTATGGCCTATTACGAAATATCGAAAGACGAGGAGTTGTCTGTAGAAATTCCAAAGTCATTTAAACAGTCATTGAAATATGCTGGAAAATTCCGTTCTAAGGACAAGGAAGATGCATATTTTGCTGAATACCAAGAGTACTTGGATCAACTGCGTCAAAGAGCAGTTCAAGAAGCCGATCCTGCCATGGATCAGGAAAAGTACACGGGTGCCAAGCTTTACTATAAGTACCTTGTTAAATTTGATGAAACAGATCCAGGAGCTTGGACGCTTCAAGGTTACTGTGAACTCAGACTTAAAAGAAAAAAAGAGGCTGCAGAATCTTTAGCTATGGCCAAGCAGATAATAAGTGAAAGCGGTGTTGGTCATCTTTCTGATATCCAAATGGACATTTTCAAAACTGCTCTAATAATGTTGGCAGAAGGATTGGATGAAATGGGCGACCGAACTCAGGCAAGAGAATGGATGGAACTAGGCTTGGATTACTTCAAAGAAGACAATGAATATTTAGTGACGTACGATACGATAGTTGGATAAACTATAAGTCTGCTCGACTAAATAACTTTATTCATACCAAACTATTGAAAAGGAAGCTGCGGCTTCCTTTTTTTTGGTCTTAGCTTTTCTAACTTAGCTCAAAGACTGATGACTATGAATGAACTTACCGCCGATTTCCTAATAGTAGAAGACAATCCGCACGATGCCGAGCTTACTCTTTTGGTTTTGCGTAAACAAGGACTTGCAGAAAAAACTTTTGTTGTGCGTGATGGTGAAGAAGCTTGTGAGTTTCTTTTTGGCTCTGGACGCTATGAAATGCGGAAGCAGGCTTCTCAGTTAAAATTTATTCTTCTAGATCTAAAGCTTCCAAAATTAAATGGCTTCGAAGTTCTTGAAAGAATAAGAGCAAAGGCAGAGTTCGACGTGGTTCCTGTAATCGTTTATAGCTCAAGTGCAGTCCCAAATGACATAGCCAAAGCTTATAAACTCGGCGCAAATAGTTATCTTGTGAAGCCCATTGGATACAAAGAGCACACCAAATCTATCACGGATACGGTTGACTACTGGCTAAATATCAATATAACGCTAGTATGAATAATCCGAATATACACTTGGCAAAATTTGCCAATTTATTTGACGAAACATCGGGAGAGCCGCTTCGAATACTTATTCTCGAAGACAAGGCTTCTGAAGCTGCTGTCATCAAACTTGAGCTGCGCAAAATTCGATTTGAACATCAAATTGAGCATGCCATTGATCGCGATTCATTCGAGAAGTTATTCGCGAAATTCAAACCTCAGTTAGTCTTATCAGATTACAATCTACCTCAATATACTGGGCTAGATGCATTGAAATACACGCGCGAGCAATCACCATATATACCATTTATCTTGTGCACTGGTCGCGTGAACGAGGAAACTGCGGTAAGATGCATAAAGGAAGGTGCCGATGATTATATCCTCAAGGAAAGCTTGACACGATTGATTTCGGCCTGTGAACTAGCAATTAAGCATAAAAACAATCTTGTCGCCAAGCAAACAGCTTCTGTCGAGCTTAAACAAAGCGAGGAAAATTTCCGCGCGCTTTCCGAAAATGCTCCGAATAGAATTTATAAAATCAGTCAAACTGGCGAAATACTTTATTTGAACCGTCCTTTTGATAATCTTTCCTTAGATCAAATCATTGGAGCTTCTATTTTTGACCATGTGGGAGAACAACACCATGACGCTTTAAAGGAGTCAATGAAACGCGCTTGGGATCAAAAGACAAATGTCAGACTAGAACTTTCTAGCCACGTTGATGATCCTTTGGCAGAATGGTACTTAACCAACATTGGACCAGTTCTCAAAGATGGCCAAGTAGAATCCTTGATATTTATTCCAAGCGACATCACGGAAAAGAAAATTGCCGAGATTGAGTTGAATGAACTCAACACCAAACTGCACGAATTATCGCAGCACTTGGAAAACGTAAGAGACGAAGAAAAGAAACGTATATCTATGGAGATTCATGACCAGTTGGGTCAGGAACTGACCGGAAGTAAACTAGGTCTGTATTGGATCAAACAGCATTTCCAACAAAATGGGTTGGAGAATGCAAATTTGGACGCCGTCTTCGATAAAATTGATTACTTGGTAGACCTCACCACACAAACGATACAGACCGTTAGAAGGATTGCTCATCAGTTAAGACCTGTGGTCTTGGATAATATTGGTCTTATTCCTGCACTTGAATGGCACATAGAAAATTACAATGAAAATCACGAAACGAAAGCACATTTGACAATCAATACAGGAAACCTTAACTTTGAGAAGGATGTGTCGACCGCAATCTATCGAATTGTGCAAGAAGCCTTGACTAACATAGACAGACATGCCAAGGCCAATCAAGCCAAAATATTGCTCTATACCACCGAAGATGAGTTGAAGCTTGAAATTGAAGATGATGGAGTTGGCATAGATGTCGTAAAAGCTCGAAAGTCAAAAAGCCTCGGACTCTTTGGCATTCACGAGCGGATTAAGCGATGGGAAGGGAAGATTGACATTGAAGGGGTTCCTGCTCAAGGAACAAAAATTCACATCTCGATAGATTTAGAAAAACTAAAAACCAATAACTATGAACCGAGTCATCATATGTGACGATCACAAGATCGTTCGTGAGGGCCTCAAGCAAATCATCAATGTTTTTTCCGAATTCGAGGTTGTAGCTGAAGCCGAAAGCGGGGAAGCATTGTTTAAAATCTTGAGGGATAGCCCTACTGACATTGTCATCCTCGATGTGTCCTTAACAGGGCGCAATGGATTGGAAGTACTCAAACAATTAAAGTCTATATACTCAGACATAAAAGTCTTAATGTTAAGTATGTATCCTGAAGACCAATTTGCGATTCGAGCATTGAAAGCCGGAGCGTCAGGATACCTTCACAAGGATAGTGCCCCGGAGGTGCTGCTAGAGGCCTTAGAAAAAATTGCTCAAGGCAAAGAATATTTAAGTGAGCAGATTACCAAACTCATGTTTAAGGAAATGAGTGGAGGAAGCTCTGAATTACCTCACAAGACATTATCTGACAGAGAATATGAAGTTCTCCTATATATCGGAGAGGGGGAATCGATCAGTGAAATTGCGCGTCGCCTGTCTCTTTCCGTCAAGACTATAAGTACTTATCGCACAAGAATATTGGAAAAGATGACCTTGGATAACAATTCTGACATGGTTAAATACATACTGCTTCACGATTTATCGATGGCTGAATCATAGGTACTACAAGACACTATTAAAGGCGTGCTTTCAATGGAAGGCGCGCCTTTTTGATTTGCCGAAGGCTAGTAAATAATCATCAAGTAGGACAATTCCTACATTCTATGAGGAAGCACTCCTATCCTCTCCGAGGAACTTGCCGTGTACATTTGGCTGACAGACAATGAAATCAAGTTGAACTATAATCCAAAACACATGATCAAGGTAGTTATTTGTGACGACCACAAAATCGTTCGCCAGGGGATTAAACAAATCATTGATAGTTATCCCGATATTGAAATTATCGCTGATGACATCTCAAGCGGCGAAGAATTGCTTCAAAGACTCCGTAAAATTGAGACGGACATCATCATTCTCGATGTTTCGCTTCCCGGACGCAGTGGACTCGAAGTTCTAAAGCAGGTTAAAATTTTCTATCCTGACGTCAACGTATTGGTACTAAGCATGTATCCTGAAGATCAATTTGCTATTAGAATGTTAAAAGCCGGAGCTTCTGGGTATCTGCACAAAGATTCTGAACCAGAAGTTCTTATCGAAGCAATTCGCACGATAAATCAAGGTGGAGAGTATCTTAGTCCGCAAATCACCAAATTGCTTTATCGTGAGATGAACAATAAGAATCAGGATTTACCGCACAAGACACTATCTGATCGTGAGTACGAGGTATTCCTTGCCATTGGCGAGGGAAAACCAAATAATTTCATCGCCGCTCAATTGAAACTGAGTGCGAAGACGATTAGTACTTACAGATCAAGGATACTAACGAAAATGAATATGGATAATAATTCAGATATCATTAAGTACATTCTATTGCACAATTTATCACCTGTTGCACAGATGTAGGTGAAATCTGCGGTGGAATATCTCCATCGTCTGACAATCTTAAGATACAATAAAAGAAAAGGCCTCTCGTAGGCCTTTTCTAATTTTACCACCCAACGAAAAGAACTCTAGAGAGGAACAAGAATGAACAATTCCATGCCAGTCAACGAAAACCTGAGAGTGCTCCTATTGGAGGACTATCTGCTTGATGCAGAATTGGTGAGACGAGAAATAAATCTTGCTCACCCTAACTGGCTTGTTGAACATGTTGAAAGCAAACAAGCTTTCATCAATGCTATTAAACAGGAGGAACCCGATGTAATCGTCTCAGATTATTCTCTTCCTCAATTTAACGGCATCGAAGCATTTCTGACCATTAAAAACCTTGGTTTAGAAATTCCCTTTATCATGATTACTGGCCAACTGCCAGAAGAAACAATCATGGAATGTATTAAGGAAGGTGTCGATGATTATGTGATTAAATCCTCTTTGAAGCGACTCAGCATTGCTATTGACAATGCCCTACAGCGAAAATATGATAGGTCCGAGCTACAAACAATGGCCGACAATCTTGAATTGACCGAGCGAAAATTCAAGAACATTTTCCGGTTTGCAGGAATCGCAATTTGCGAGGTCGCTATTCCCAATATTGAGCAAATACGGGCCAAGTCTAAAACTTGGCGAAAAGCTGGATTGGAAGAAATGCGTGAATACATTCGTGAATTTGAGATTATCGAAACGAATGAAGAGATGCTCAATCTGTTTGCATCAACTTCAAAAGACCATCTATCCTCTCGATTTGACGAGATATTCATCGAAGAATCTCTTGCTGCAATTCGATTTATATTCAGGCAACTTGCCTTGGACTCAGATCAAATTGAAGAAAAAATCAATCTGATAACACTTGAAACAGGCAAAGTATTTGTCCGCTTTAAAGCTGTTCAGACTTCTCGTACCCAAAGTCATTACATTTTCAGTTTCGTTGACCTAACTGATGTTCGACGTTCAGAAGACCGATTAAATAAGGTCATTCAACGGATGGAAGGCTTAGTTGAACATCGCACAGAAGAGCTGTCTATAGTCAACAAAGAGCTAAAATTTCAAGCTACTGAACGAGAAAGGATCAACAACCTTATGCGCGACAACTACGTGCACATGACAGAAAGTATAATTGCTGCCAAGAGGATTCAGCAATTGATGCTTCCACAGAAACAATCCGTTGCCGACGCCTTTGACGATGTGTTTATTTATTTGCGTCCTAAAGACATTGTAAGTGGTGACTTCTATTGGTTCTACGGAAAGGAAAATCGGTGCTGGATTGCTGGCGTAGATTGCACGGGACATGGTGTTCCTGGAGCTTTCATGAGCATGATAGGATCAAACTTGCTCAGCCAGTCCGTTATTGGAAATCAAACAATGAGTACTTCAACTATACTACATGACATTGACACACACGTCATAAGAGAATTGAAACAGCATGAGCAAGGCACCGAGACTAGCACAGGAATGGACCTGTCTCTTTGTTCTTTTGATTTTGGAAAGATGGAAATGAGGTTCTCGGGCGCCTTTCACCAACTGTATCTTATGCGGGACGGCGAACTTCACCAATTTAAAGGTGACCGATATCCTCTTGGAGGAACCTTTTTGCAGGAAAAACTATTTACAGAGCACGTCATTCCAATCATAAAAGGGGATTGTATATACATGACTACAGATGGCTTTATGGATCAATTTGGTGGGCCGAATAATAAGAAATTTACACGAAAGAGGTTTATCCAACTACTTCATGACATTCAAGGAAACGGCATGTATGATCAAGAAATGATGCTAAAAAGTGCACTTCAAGATTGGAAAGGAACCTACGAACAGGTTGATGACATCCTTGTAATAGGTCTGAAAATTTAGAATTCCTTCCTCCCTCCTAGCCGGAGTATTCTTCTTTGCAACTTATTCGCCTTGATTATTTGAAAATATGGAGTGAGTTTCCCTCCAAATCCTCTAAAGAAATGCTCGATCCCAGGATTCATAGATCCTTCAAAATCAAATACTTCACACCCTATTTCTTTGGCTTTCTGAATGCCGGACCAGATAATCGCTGTGCCTCCTTCTAACTTGGAATACTTTCTGTTTACCCCACCCAGCAAATAATAACAATTCAATCTGTCGTGCACAAAAACTCCTGTAGCAATAGGTTTTTCATTGCAATTAGCCACAAGGGCAAATGCCAGTTCTGTTTCAAACAAGTTCTTAATCTCTTCCAATGTCAAGCCCAAGTCAAAGCTATCATTTTTGGACTGGAGCGTCTCGTTAAGCAGCTCATGAACCTTTTGCGCATCATCGCAAATCGTCACTACTATTTCACTCTTTTCTGCCTTTTTAATCGCGCTTTTCGCCGACTGACTGAAATTGGCACGAATTGCTTCGCCTGAAGGTTCCAAAGACAATCTATATGTGTATTTGGGTGCTACTCGGAATCCGTCCCAAGTAAAACTCTGCATATCGTCATACGACCAAGGGAAAGGCAGGAGTACAGTTTTGACCGATTGTTCCAATATCCAGGTCGAAATAGCCTTTCCGACAGACTTTTCATATTGAGTACTTCCTGCGGCATTGGATGTGTTTTGCTTGAAGAACAAAGCTGCATGTGGAGTGAATCTCAGCGGGCTAAGTACCTTTAGAACTTTAAGTGGAGTCATGGTACATAAAAACCCACCTACTAGCTGACCATCCATTTGGAATAGACCGATGCGCAGTGCATTATGACCAAATGTATCAAACCACTTAGGCTGGCTAAAAACACCTCCATGTTCTTCAGCCAGCCTGTTGAATTCGGCTATATCTTTATGCGATATGATTTTAGCTTCAAGCTTTGCCATCTTGTTTTGCGACTAGCGCTCTGTTCTTATAAATATTTGTTGTAGAGCGAAATCAATTTCTTTTCTTCATTATCCCAATGAAAATGCTGTGCGGTATGTTCAATCGCGCGGATATATTCAGATTTATCGGCCTCCAAAACTTTTCTGAACGTCTCAGCAAAACTTTCGGGAGTGAATTCTGGAATAACTACACCCAGGTCTTCTTCTTCTACCATGATACGACAATCATATAGATTAGTCGTAATAATTGGGATTCCCGCTTGGATATATTCGAACATTTTATTGGGCATACAGTAATAGTAGCTCAAACATACATTTTCTACCGTGAGCAAACCAAAATCGGCAGAAGCGGTATGCTCGACTATCTCCTCATATGGCACTGCTGGATGCAAGTGAATATTGTCATGCTCTTGAGCAGCTTGTTCAACGTATTCCTGCAAATTACCGTTGCCCATAAACACCAATTCCGCATGGGTATCCTGCAGTAGCTTGAACGATTCTACGAGAAGTTCCATCCCTCTTCCTGCATGAAACTTCCCTTGATAGAGAAAGATCACCTTGTGTGCCCCTATCCCAAATCGCTCTCGAAAACGATCCACCTTTATCACTTTCTCTCTTTTATGAGGAGCGTTGAATACTACATGGACTTCAGGAAGGTCATACAATCTCTGGTACTCTTCTGCGATTCCTTGGCTCACAGTTATGACTTCATTGCAATAACCAATTAGCTTGGGCTCCATGAAGGCTACAAATCGTTTCTCAAAACTTCCGAGTCCATTCTTTTCCCGAGCATACTCATGCGCATCATAAATAATGACAAGGTTGCGTTTGAAGAACTTGAGCAATGATGCTATAACCAAGGGTTCGAAATCGTTGCAATGCCATATTTGGTATTTGCGGTACCTCCAAATGGTTTTGAGGACTAGTTCGGCGTACTTTACTGCACCAAAGAATTTCCCGCGTGGAAGAGCTCTCGCTCCAATTCGAATGCGCCTAACCTTGAAATCGTCATGCTTCTCTTCCAAGGACTCTCCGTTCAATTCCAATGCTGAAACAGTAACATCAAATCCCACTTTATTGAGCGAAATTGCTTCTTTTAGAACCCTGTTGTCGTTGACAAAGCTGTTCAGTACGATAGACACTAATTTTTTCTTCAAGCCGCTGGTTCTTGGAATTCGTAAGTCGAAACGAAATAAACAGATGCACAGATATTGACTGCAAAATAGATAATCTTGGCCCAAACAAGATAAACCAAAGTACCCCATTCGTCCATTCCTTGATCAAAGGCCCACAATATGCTGCCAACAGCAAGTGCAAAGTGCAAAGCGTCGAGTAATAACATCGCGCGCTGCTTGTGCAGGCGAAAGTTGATGAATGACAAAGATGAAGTGACAAAGTTTAATGCATACCAAAATGACAACGGTTTCAATACTTGCAGCGTACCTGTCCATTCCTCTCCAAAAATGAATCCTAGTGCATTGTCAGGAAGCAAATGAACGACCAAAACCATAATTGCCCCGACACCAAGAAACCTTATCAGATTTTTGAAATAGAAACGCTTAAGCTCAGCAGAATCATTCATTTCGGAAATGCGTTGATAGAAGACTTGAGAGTAAGACTGCGAGATGATAGACAGAGGGCCTAAGAATATCCTTCGGGACAAAGCAAAAAATCCGATCATAAGCGGTCCGTAGTAATATGAAAAAAGCAAAATATGTGCCCACTGTGCAAAGCGATTGAGTGCACTTCCCCAAATGGTATACAAAGGATAGACCTTGTACTCAGATGCTAGCCTCTTAATATCTTCTTTACGAGCTCTTAGTGGTGAACCCATCCCATCATTTACAAATCTCAAGACCATATAACTAGCGGATACCAATCGACCAATAGTCACAGCCCAGACTAAGCCAAATGCTGTTTGGCCCATTGTGCCGAGAACAATTTTAGCAGGATCACTTGTTGCCGTGAAAAGAACCTTAGATGTTGCGGCCCGTTTATATTGCTTTTTCCTCGAATACCAGTAGTTGAGAGAATTAAAAAATCCCATACCAACAATTGCAATAGGCAGAAGCCAGAGTATAGATGCGAGAGTAGGATTGTCATACCACCTGCCCACTTGGTCGGCCATGAAAAAGACGGCAATCGCGACTAAAACTGCAAAAGACAGGGCTATTCTCATGCTCAATGCAAGCAAGGTACGTGCATCCTCATCCTTCTTTGGCTGCATAATCGCAAACTCATACTTGCCACAAACGATTACCCCTCCAATAGCGAGGAGCATGGCAAATTGCTCGAGAGTTGAGAACTCTTCAGGCGTATAGAGTCGCGTAACAATGATACTCAGTCCAAGCGCTAATACTTGAGCGAGTCCAGTCCCTGTCATCAGCGTGAGCACATGACGCAGGAACTCGTGTTCCGAAAGTTTGTTTTTCAATGATTTAAACACGGTTCAAAATAAGCTCAATGCAGTCACATGCCGACAAGAACATCGATAAGAAGTCAACAATAAGCTGTAAAACACTAGGCTTTGTTTTCTACCTTCTCTGAATACACATGCTTGGTGATACGGGGAGCACTTTGATAAATACGTTCAATGATGTCCACAACCTTCAAGCCTTCGAGTGCATTTGTAGTGATCATAGAATGGCCTTTCAAAGTATCTACTACATTTTCAAAGATAAATCCATGATTGGCAGCAGACCCTTTATACGCGCCATAATCATTGGCGGGATTGCCTTCAGCAAGTTCTGGCATTTCGTACCCTTCAATGTTGCAATAATCCACCTCGTTCATGTACTGTCCGCCAACTTTCACTGTACCTTTTTCACCAACCACAGTGATACTACTTTCAAAATTGCTCTCATTCAACGCAGTACTAAAGTTGATGCACCCAATACCACCATTAACGAAGTCGAACATAACGATTCCCGAGTCTTCAAATTCGGTGTTATGCGCATGCTTGAAATCTCTAAATCGAGAGCGAATATTTTCAATGTCTCCAAATAACCAATACATGATATCAATGAAGTGAGAGAATTGCGTGAATAAGGTTCCACCATCAAGGTCATTTGTTCCTTTCCAATGTAATTTTTTGTAGTAACGATCATCTCTGTTCCAGTAGCAGTTTACTTGAACCATGTATATCTCGCCAAGAATTTTGTCCTCAACAATCTGCTTCATCCAAGCACTTGGTGGACTGTAGCGATTTTGCATTACGCAGAATACTTGACGCGAAACATTGAGAGCTGTATAGATAATCTTTTCGCAGTCTGTGCGCGAGAGGGCCATGGGCTTTTCAACGACCACGTGTTTGCGGTTCTGCAGAGCCAAAAGCGAATGCTCAGCGTGCAAGCCATTTGGTGTGCACACGCATACGACGTCCATCTCGATTCCGCTATCGATCATTTCCTGTGCAGAGGCAAAGAAGGGAATATCATCTTCTACTCCACATTCTTCTTTCGTGCGCTTATCGCACATTGCGACAACCACTCCAGAAGGGTTTCTTTTGATCATTTCGTTGTGGCGCTTGCCAATATGACCTGCGCCTATTATGGCAAACTTGATGATATCCATAGGGGGAATTTGCCGCAAAGGTAGCAATTGGAAGCTAAAATAAATGCTTTTAGTCTCTGATCGAGCGGTTGTATATCAGATATCCAAAGTTGAAAACAAAACTCCAAGGCTCAGTGCGTCGATCGATGTAATTGACAGCAAAAGACACCGGACCAATAGGAGATGAATAAACAACTGTTGCCGCGCCTATGAACATCACATCAGTTTCCCAATCATAGGACACGTCTCCTTCATTGTTGGTTACAATTGTTCCAAAGGCATTGTAGGCATATGCCTCACCTCTAACATCCAAATTCTTAGCCGGTGTAATAATACTTACAACTCCGGCAGCGGCATAATTGTGTGATCGGTATGGAGCCACGAATATGGTTTTGCTTTCAGGAGTTGGCTGGAACGGTGAGGCAGATATAACAGAGGCGACGTGATTCTGAAAAAATGGCTGAGTAGAGGCCAAACCTTCAACATGAAAACCCAAAGTAAAAATGCTCACGTTGAGCATGTAGTTTGTATAACTCAATTTCGCCGCAACCCATTGCCGATTATTCACAGTCTTGTCTCGGGAAAGAGATGTGGATCCCGGGATTGTTCGCTCAACACCTTGGACAAATTTTCCTTGAAGGACCAGTCGATCGCCTCGGCTGGCAAATTGCTTCCGATTCAAAGAATTGCGCTCATATAGAATCTTAGCGATTCCTGCATCAAAAACTGTTTGATCTGCTGTGTCAATCGATAAGAATTGTTCGTTCTGGTAATATTCATCAAATATATGCGCATAGTCCGTGTACACAGTCAATCGCGACTTCGCTCCCGTAGGCATTCTCATAGACAAGCCACCAAATCGCTCATTGAGCACGATAAAGGATGGCTTTACATCTTCGAAGAAAGTTGACAAACTTCTAAAGTAATCCCATCGATTAAAAGTGAATCCTGGTTGAATAGCAAAAGGCAGTTTTCCAGAAAAGTCCAACTTAACATCGGCATGAATCGACCCGTATAATTTTCCAAAATATGAATTGGCAGAAATCATGGACGACATCTTTCGAAAGACATTGTAACGCACTCCAACAAACCCGGTATTAATTGCGCGAGAAGAGAAGTTCCCACCAAAAGATAAAAATACGTCTTTCTCTCTCTTCACATCCAATATCAATCGGTATAACCCCGTATTGGCGTTGTACATCGTAACGGGAAAGATGGATTTTATTTTATCATCAGAGAATAACCGGAAATAAGGCTTGCGAATTTTATTGATCTGAATAGAATCCACTTTACTTCCAAGGATTCCACGCACGTAGCTTTTTTGGGACCGGTCCAATCCATTGATGGTTACCTCATCTATTACAATGGGTTGTTTCTTATCGCGAAATGCCTGTCTCTTTTCTTCCCTTAGAATAGGATTTACAGGTTCGTCAATAAAAGCCAAAATACTATCTATTGCCTCAATGGTACCAGCATAACCCTCATCAATGCCCTCGGCCATCCGATCAAATTCAAATGTTCCAATGTCTGATTGAGGCTCGATAATAATCATTTCCTCACAAAGCGATTCAAAATTACTGTGCGAACGGATCATATTGGTGAGCTGTGAAATCAAATTATCCTCATCTGGTGGGTCGATGTTTCCGGATACTTTACAGCCGATAATTACGTCGGGCAGGAAATCATTGTAAAGGATATCGCTTGGGAAGTTATTATAGAGACCACCATCATAAAGCAACTTGTTATCTACACGAATAGGATGAAGATAAAATGGATAAGTTGCTGATGCTCTGATCGCAACATTCAGATGACCTTGATTGAAAATGACTTGCTTTTTATCCTCGATGTCAGAAGCGACGCAACGAAACGGGACAAACAAGGAGTCAAAATTGTAATTCGCTGCTGCAGACGCTGACGAAAAATGTTCCATCAATTTAAAATCGAATAAAACGGGATTGATGAGATTGGTTGGAAGAGTGGTACTGATAAGTGATCCTCCGCCGCCCAACTTGATATCGGCCATGGTCGCATCATCTTCATGCGTTTTATAATAGAATCGGATATCGTCATCCAACTCTCCCGTGGCCATTCTGCGATACTCGTCACTCCTTACAATAGAGTCAATCTCTGCAATTGTGAATCCAGCGGCATACATGCCTCCAATTATTGCTCCCATGGAACTGCCCGTGATAAAATCGATGGGCACATTGTTCTCCTCCAAAGCTTTCAAGAATCCGACATGGGCCATGCCAGAAGCTCCGCCACCACTAAGCACGACGCCAACTTTTTGACCATTTGCGTGAAACGCCAAAAAGACAAAAAAGAAGAAAGAAATATGTATCAATAAGTTACTTCGCACTAGTTCTCTATAATTCAATGTCCAAATTTCAAGAATCCATTGGACATGTGGCAATTTTTTTCTTCTTGTTTATCAACTACTTATTCTAGTCAATTAAGCTCACTATTTATAAGTTTTTGCATGTAATTCGCTGCCAACTTCATGCGTGACCCATACCAGCTAAACATCTCACCATCAACCAGTATAATTTTGGATTCAGGGAGGATCTTTGACAATGCCTTCGCGTGTTCATCTTTGAAAGGAAACGGTTCTGAAGATAGGAAAATCAATTCAGGCTTGAGTCTTTGCATATCGGCGATGCTCAATTCCGGATATCTAGAGTCATGCATGCCGAGTAAGTTATCGAAACCGCATACCGACATCAAATCGTTGATGTAATTATTTGCCCCAACCGCCATGTATGGATTTTTCCAGATCAAGTAAACCGATTTATGCCTTGAATTGGTCTCAATCAATTCAAAACTAGAGGCGATCGACTGGCTCATTGTCTTGGCCTGATCCGTCTGCCCTACAAGCACACCTATATCTTCAATCATTCGCAGTGCCTCATTGACATTTTCAATATCACTTACGTACACCGGAAATCTATCCATAAGCCAATTAATATCAGCTTCCGTGTTCTCTTCCTTGTTGGCTATCACGAGGTCCGGAGTCAAATTGGCAATTGCTTCCAGTCTAAGGTTTTTCGTACCTCCTACATTATGTTTGAGGCAAACTTTCTGCTGAGGATGGATACAAAATTTCGTGACCCCGATTATCTCTTCATCAAGACCAAGGTCAAAAAGCAGTTCGGTTTGCGAAGGAACCACAGAGACAATTCTCTTAGCAGGACTCTCAAGTTCTATATTACGTCCAAGTTGATCCTTGACGAGGATAGACATCAGCTAAAAATTAATTGGATGGAATCATGGTCTAAATCCGTTTCTCTATTGGCAATAATATGCGCAATTGCTTTGGTAACTTTTGAAGGTTCTAGTTGAAACTTGCCTCCGATACGGGTAAGAAAAGCTACTTCATCATCGCTTACCTCAAAATCAACGGTCGCCAATATCAGCAGCTGATAGAAAAATCGAATGCGGTCATCTTTTGTGGCGGGGACACTTAGCAATTCATCATCCTTTAGCTCGATGATCTCGTCCATCTCGAATTTGGTAAAGCCATGTTTATTTGCCAAACCATAGATCAACATTACTTCTTTTGAATCAAGTTCTCCATCAACCTTGGCAAGACGAATAAGCTGAGCAATTTGCGATTTTTGTGGAGTCATAGTTCAATTTTCTTTGGAGCTAAAATACATAAGCTAGTCTGCATTGTCCTCCCTCAGCCAAAGTATTAAACAAAAAAAAGACCTGTCTTACGACAGGTCTTTCAATACACTCAAATGTAAAAAAAAGCCTTAGACAACTTTTACATTTACTGCGTTCAATCCCTTTTTTCCTTCTTTCAGTTCGAACTCAACTGTGTCACCTTCACGGATCTCATCAATCAATCCTGAAATGTGCACGAAGTGCTCCTTACCTGTTCCTTCTTCGCTAATGAATCCAAAACCTTTTGAATCATTGAAGAACTTTACTGTACCTTTATTCATCGTAAAAAATATTATAATATATTGCGCGAAGGTACTGCTATATCTCGTTCCTTCATCATTTTCTCCATTTATTTTTGATCAATCTGCCAATTTATCTAAACAAATGGACATCACAGCTATCCAACCAACTGTTTACCAGTCAATTCCTTTCAATTCGAGACACTCTATAAGTTCATTTTAAGCCTAATTCATGGCTCTTTTTGTCACTTATTGGTGGTTGAATTAAATAATCCACGTTAGCTGACGATCGTTTTTTGAAAACATCATCAGACAAAAGAACAAAAAAGCCCCCTGAATTACCAGAGGGCTTTAATCTTATTGATACGTGCCAAACTCAATGCACGGATCTAACCATTTGCCGAAGGCTATGATTTATTTCTCTTCTTGAACTTCTTCGAAGTCAACATCGGTCACCTCTTCATCTGCACCGCCAGCTTCGGCTTGAGCTTCACCTTCAGCATCTCCTTGGTACATATCTTGAGACGCAGCTTGGAAAGCCGTGTTCAATTTCTCAGAAGCAGTATTGATACCTTCAACGTTCTGAACTTTATGAGCTTCTTTCAACTCTGCCAAAGCTTCGTCGATAGGGGTTCTTTTTTCGGCAGGAATCTTCTCACCGTATTCAGTCAATTGCTTTTCCGTCTGGAAAATCAAGCTATCTGCTTTGTTGATTGCATCAGCGCTATCTCTAGCCGACTGATCAGCATCAGCGTTCTCTTCAGCTTCTTGCTTCATCTTTTCGATTTCTGCATCACTAAGTCCAGAAGAAGCTTCGATACGAATCGACTGCTCTTTTCCTGTAGCCTTATCTTTTGCATTGATCTTGATGATACCATTGGCATCAATATCGAATGAAACCTCAACTTGAGGAACACCTCGCGGTGCTGGTGGAATTCCGTCTAAGTGGAAACGTCCCATTGTACGGTTGTCCTTGGCCATAGCACGCTCACCTTGCAAGGCGTGAATCTCAACTGAAGGCTGATTGTCTGATGCAGTAGAGAACGTCTCCGACTTGTTCGTTGGAATAGTAGTATTCGCATCGATAAGTCTAGTAAACACTCCTCCCATTGTCTCAATTCCCAAAGAAAGTGGAGTCACATCCAAAAGAAGGACATCTTTCACCTCTCCAGTCAATACACCTCCTTGAATAGCTGCACCAACGGCAACAACCTCATCAGGATTAACTCCCTTAGAAGGCTCCTTTCCAAAAAATGCTTTAACCGCATCCACAACTGAAGGAATACGAGTAGATCCACCAACAAGGATAACCTCATCAATATCACTTTTCGAAAGACCTGCTGCTTTAAGTGCAGTTTCACATGGCTTGATAGATCGTTTGATCAAGCTGTCGGCCAATTGCTCAAACTTTGCACGTGTAAGAGTCCGCACAAGGTGCTTTGGAATACCGTCAACAGGCATGATGTATGGCAAGTTGATCTCAGTTTGAGAGCTACTTGACAATTCAATCTTAGCTTTTTCAGCTCCTTCTTTCAATCGTTGAAGAGCCATTGGATCTTTGGTCAGGATTAAGCCGCCATTTTCTCCTTTGAATTCATCAACCAACCAATCAATGATCGTCTGGTCAAAGTCGTCACCACCAAGGTGTGTATCTCCATCTGTAGAAAGCACTTCAAAAACGCCATCTCCAAGCTCGAGGATAGACACGTCATGCGTACCACCACCCAAATCGAATACAACGATCTTTTGATCTTGTGCTTTCTTATCCAATCCATAAGCCAAAGCTGCTGCTGTAGGCTCATTGATAATTCTCTTTACTTTCAATCCAGCAATCTCGCCTGCCTCCTTAGTGGCTTGACGTTGTGAGTCATTGAAATAGGCAGGAACAGTAATAACTGCCTCTGTTACTTCATGCCCCAAATAATCCTGTGCCGTTTGCTTCATTTTCTGAAGAACCATTGCACTGATTTCCTGAGGAGTGTATAGACGGCCATCAATATCAACTCGCGGAGTATTGTTGTCACCTTTTACTACTTTGTAAGGAACACGTCCTACTTCCTTAGTACACTCATCAAAGCTATTTCCCATGAAACGCTTGATAGAGTATATCGTCTTTGTTGGATTTGTGATCGCCTGACGTTTTGCAGGATCTCCTACCTTTCGCTCTCCACCATCAACAAAGGCAACCATCGACGGTGTCGTGCGCTTACCCTCACTGTTTTGGATTACGACCGGCTCATTTCCCTCCATAACTGCCACACAAGAGTTGGTAGTTCCAAGGTCAATTCCGATAATTTTGCTCATTTGTATAGTATTTAATTGTGTTGTTCTCAATTGTTTAACGACCTCCTCTAGTCAATCCCTATGCCATTGCATTTCTATTAGCGACAAGCGCAAATGTGTCAGTTTCGTACTGACAGGCCTGCGGGATTCCATGAGAAAGTCTGACATTTTGACCAAGAAATAAGGTCAACACTAAGGTAAAGAGGAAAGAAAGCCGAAAAATCTCTAATCCAAAATGAGAATCTGAGATAAAGCCGAGCCATCATCGAGCAAGACGGTAATCACATATGGGCCTATTGGATTGCCCTGGAGATCAAGTGCAATTGAATGCGCACCAAAACCAAGTCCTTGAACTGGTAATTCTTCAACGAGCCGACCAGAAACATCTGTAACTCGAATTCCAAGCGAACGAGCAATAGGAAGATCAAATTCTAGTCTCACGATTCCATTGCTAGGATTGGGAGCCAGCCTGAATGTAAATTGATCAATTGATTGTTCGCCAACACTATAAAATCCAATCACTTCAGCTGCAACATATTGAGTTCCTTTTATAACTAAGGTATTGAGATCGAAATACTCGAATTGAATTTCATCAACAAATTCACTTCCTGGACTGCTCAATACGTCATACCTCTCTCCTGGATACACATAGACTGTATCGCTTACTTCATTGACGTTCAATGGTCGGCCATCAGAAGCGATAATTTCAGCATTCAACTGCGGAGGGAAGATCACACGAGTGCCGCAATAACCAATATTGGCCAAGCGTATATGATCAACTTGGTTCACTGTAGAATGGTAGGCAATGTCTTCGTCCTCTAACTGCTGATCCGAGAATCCATTGATTAAAAAGAATTGCGGATCGAAAACCGGTATCGACACTGGATGCACCATCATCATAGTGTCGTGCTCGTGCAGCAACACTTCATCTCTATGCCAAGTAGTGTCAATTTCAGAGAGGAAGTATGAGTAGTCTGTAGTGAACTCATACCCGCCATCCCACGTAGTATTACTGCCATCGCTGGGCTTCACGATTATCAAACCGTACATACCGGCTTGAACATGAATCGTGGATGCAACATGACAATGGTATAAGTACGTGCCAGGGTGTGGTGCCTTGAAATGGTAGAATCCGTGCTGCATGTGTGGAATATCCCATGATAGATGTGGCACTCCATCGTTTTCTTGATTTACATCCAGTCCGTGTAAGTGAATAGTATGTGGCGCTCCTTGCGAGACATTCCATACATCAATATGAACCGAATCGCCCTCATTCATCACAATCGTTGGACCCGGGACACCTGGCTGCTCTCCTAGCGATTCGGCAAAACCAAATACGCGGATTGTATCCCCGTTGGCCAATACTTTCTCACCTGTATTTCTAGCTATCAAGAACACGTCAACATCATCCTGAGCATGAGCCATGATCGGGAGCATCAACAATAATATGAGGAGTTTTGAAAGGTTCATTCTATTCGTATCGTTAAGAACATCCCATTCGGATAAACATTCCCCCCGCTCACTGCTACTAGATTGTGGTCATGCACAGGATATTCCCCTGTTTGAAAGGGCACCAATTCGACAACAACAATTTCCATACTGTATATTGCGAAAGTGTCTTTATTGCGCCCAACATGTGAAGGGAATTTCGTCGATTCAATTATCTCTGCATGGTAGCCGTGGTAATGAATCGAATGAATGGAGCTGCCCGTGTTCACCATATACACATGGAGCGTATCGCCTACATTTCCAACAACGCGGGCCGACTCATCATCATTGATGTGTGGATTGCTGTTGCCATTTAAAGTAAAGTAAGTAGGATAATAGGCCGACCAATCTGCGGCAAGACCATTGTAAATGTCATCGTTGTATGACGGTTGGTGCTCCTTCAAGTTCCAATAGAAATTTTGTGCGCTCGAATTTGGATTGAGGACGACAATCATTCCTCCCAAGCCCATGTATCTGTAATCCTCTTCCAACAGCGGATCGTAATAAATGAAAGTGCCAGCTTCACCAAAATAGGATTCGACAAGCACTGAATCGGCTGGGCCTATGGTCGACGATATCCCCAACACGCCCTTGATGTCGATACCATGTTCATTGGAATCGGTATTGACAATGGTGAGTTTAAGGGTATCTCCTATTGAGAGAATGATCCTACTATTTTGTTGATTGAATGTGGGTGTCGTATTGTATGCATAGGACGGCATAGTCGTAGTGTCAACCATGGCAAATAAACCTTGGTTGATATACAGCTTTTCCTCCACGACACCTGCTTTAGAAAGCAAGAAGCCAAGGCATCCGATAAGGACTAGAAATAATCTTGACATTCAGCCTACTGGATAACGATCTGCTTATTGCTTATGTTTCCTGATGCCGATTGGATCGAAATGATATACAAGCCAGACTCCAATAATGACACGTCAAACGAAGTCAATTGATTCCCACGGATATCCATGACCTTCTGACCTACATTGTTTGTGATAAACCCAGTAAAGGCCTCATCGAAATCAATGTTTAGTTGCTCATTAGCAGGATTTGGATAAACGGCTAGAGTTGCAACGGCATCAACTTCATTAACGGAAACATAGCCCTCAGTAGCAACTGTCCAAGAAACGTACTCCCCAATAGTGTAGTCTGATGAGTCATAAACGTAGAGTTCAATTACGCCCCCGCCAGCAACGCCTCCAGTCA
>JBLHIB010000015.1:0-43335 GCA_047615865.1 Gammaproteobacteria bacterium | reverse complement strand
AAGTGATAGTCGCCGTACATGGCATATGCTTTTGACTCACCAGGGTGAACATCTACTGTAATGTCCAGTAACTTGTAGGCTCGTGGGAGCATATCAGGGTTGTAATCCGTCACAGAATAGAATCGAAGTAAAACCCCAATTTTCTCATCGATGGAAACTTCATCGCTTTGAAAAGCAATTAGCATTTCTTCATACGATTGCTGGTCTTTTCCTTTGGTAGCGTAATATTCCGACAACAGCATGTGATAAAAACCACTATTGGGATCAATGCGCTTCATTTTTTCAAAAGCCTCAAGCGTCTTTTTGTCGTCGCCGCTTTCCGCATAAAACTGCGCGAGCATGCCTTGATATTCAATTTGGCTAGGGTATTGAGCAACGAGCTTTTCCAACTCCTCGAGTGCTTTTTCTGGCTTACCCATTTGCATGTAGAGTTGTTGCTTTTGAAAGCTTAGCTCCTCTGAAATACCTGTTCTTTTCTCAATTTGGTCATAGACGTCTATGGCGTCATTAAATTTCTCCTGATACAGATAAACACGTGCAAGTTCGAAGGAGGTTTGCATGTCATCTGGATTGAGCTCCGCAGTTTTTTTGAATGCCTTGGCGGCGGCATCCATGTCACCGCTTTCGATTTCCACATTGGCCAGTAGCAAATAGTACCAATGGTTCTTCTTGTCAATCTCGAGTGCGCTTTTAATGTTGCTTTTTGAGCCGGCTATGTTTTTGTTCTCAAACTCATACAAGGCCAATTCGTAGTAGACAGCATCGTTTTTTGGATCGATTTGAATCGCATCCTGAAAAAGAGCATAAGCCTTGTCGGTATTGCCAATTGCTTTTTGCTTCTGTGCTTCGAAGAAAGTGCGCTGAAAAAGTTCGGCATTTGGCTTCTTATCACCGGAATTTTTGGAGCCTATTTTTTTACTCCCGCTGCAAGCAACGAGAAATAAGGAGAGGGCGAATATGAGAATTCTGTTAGCCATGAGACGAGTAATCACCTAGGCTTACATCCTGCGCCTTCGCTGTATAAGAGACGAAGTTACCCACCATTGAATTGGTGAAGTTGGCGTTGTGAACCACGGCGTTTTGTTGAATTATTGAGTTGGATATTACGCTATTCTCAATAACTGTTCCGCTTCCTACAGAGACATGCGGACCAATCACCGAATTACTAATAACGCATCCCTCGCCTATATAGCATGGAGGAATGATGATAGTATTGGACTGTTTAACAGATTTTGACACCCAGTCTTTATCCTTATTGTACTCCAGGATGCGTTTATTTGTCTCGACCGTGGCATTCTTGTTTCCACAATCCATCCAGTCCAACACCGCTCCAGGAGAAAATCTCAACCCTTTCTTGGTCATGTTCCTGAGGGCATCAGGCAATTGGTATTCGCCATCCTTGATGACTTTGTTGTCTATCAAGTACTGCAGTTCTTTTTTCAAATTGGCTCCATCACGGAAGTAATAGATTCCAATCATGGCCAGATCAGAAACAAAGGTTGTTGGCTTCTCTACGAAGTCTGTAATGACAAATTTCTCGTCCACCACGACAACACCAAATTGCTCTGGATTTGGGATTCGCTGTACCCATAAGATACCGTCTTTGCTATCATCCAATTTGAAATCGGCCTTGAACAATGTGTCGGCAAAAGCGACGATGACTTGTCCGTCCAATGAATCACCAGCACACAATATGGCATGGGCAGTTCCCAATGCTTCCTCCTGATGATAGATAGTTCCTTTAGCACCAAGAGATTCGGCTATTTCAATGAGGTCTTTTTCAATTTCACTACCGAAGTCGCCAATGATAAATGCGACCTCCTCAATAGGTTCTCCGCTGATTTGGGCAATATCCTCAACCAATCGTCGAACGATAGGTTTTCCCGCAATCGGAAGTAGAGGTTTAGGTGTCGTGAGCGTGTGTGGTCTCATACGCTTTCCCATACCTGCCATTGGAACAATAATCCGCATATTTGTGGTCTTAAGTCAGTTCTTTTTTATCCAACTCCGGTACTTCCGAAGCCTCCAGCACCACGTGCCGTATCACTCAATTCTTTCACTTCAACCCATTCAGGTTGTTCGTGCTTAGCTATGATCATTTGCGCAACGCGCTCGCCATCTTTTATCTCAAAAGGCTCCGATGAAAGATTCACTAACAATACTTTCACCTCTCCACGGTAGTCGGCGTCAATGGTTCCTGGTGAATTCAACACGGTAACTCCCTTTTTATAGGCCAGTCCACTGCGAGGGCGAATTTGAGCTTCGCTTCCCGGTTCAAGAGCGATAAACAGTCCAGTAGGGACAAGGATTCTCTCCAAAGGTTTAAGCACAATTGGCTCGGTAATGAAGGCGCGCAAGTCCATGCCGGCAGACAAAACTGTCTCATAGGCTGGAAGTGCGTGATGCGATGTATTTATGACTTCTAATTTCATGGCTATAATCAAGGCAAATTAGCGCAATCCTCGCTGCAAATCAACAATGCAGGGGGTGAGTGCTAACGGCTATTTGTTAACAGGTGGAAATGTAGGCAAACTGCAATTTACTTGCCCGGAAAATCTGCTTTTCTTCTTTCGATGAATGCGCTTGTTCCTTCCTTGAAATCGGCGGTACCAAAGCATAAGCCGAATTGTTCGATTTCCATGGCATAACCATCTACACCATCAGTATATCCGCCAATAATACTCTTCATGGCAGCAACAACTGCAATAGGAGAATTCTTGGCCATTGCGGCAGCCATAGCATTGGCTTCGTTCATAAGCTCTTTTTGAGCCACAACCTTGTTGACGAGTCCCCATTGGTGTGCCTCATCGGCTTTGATCATACCTGCAGTAGTGATCATTTCCATAGCTTTTCCTTTACCTACGAGGTGCGCCAGGCGCTGTGTCCCACCATAACCCGGAATAACTCCCAACGATACTTCTGGCAGACCAAGTCTCGCGTTATCAGATGCAATTCGCACGTGACAAGCCATCGCCAATTCCAACCCACCACCTAGGGCAAATCCGTTTATAGCAGCAATTACCGGCTTGTTCATTTGAGCTGTGCGATCAAAAAGCAATTTCTGACCATCGGCACTCAAAGCTTTTCCTTCTTCTACACTGAAGTTGGCAAATTCTTTAATATCAGCACCAGCAACAAAAGCTTTTTCTCCACTTCCGGTGATAATAACCACACGAATAGAGTGATCCTCATCTGCAGCATTCAAAGCTAAATTGAGCTCTTTGATTGTGTCGCGGTTCAGTGCATTGAGCTGTTTAGGCCTATTGATTGTGATTGTGTGAATGACTCCTTCAGTGGAGACTTCTATGTTTTCAAAATCCATGGTTTCGCTTGTTAGAGAGCGCAAATTTACTGCAAAAAAAAGAGGTAGCCGATTGCTCAACTACCTCTTTGGAAATTTCAGTTTTTATTTTAGCGAACGAAGCGGAATGTATGTGCATTCTGTCCATTCAAAATGATGCGCATTGTATAGCTTCCGGTACCCCATTCCGAAGTAGAAATGGTCGTAAGCGGTCCACTCATTTGCTCATCAACAATCAATTGTCCTATTTGGTTGTACACTGAGATTTGCGCTTGCTTAAACGAAGAATCAAGTGCTGTTATTTGCATATTGTCACCGTTGAGTACAGTGGCAAAAGCAGCTCCAGTAATTTCGTTTACGCCAACAGTTTCTTCCAACGCTATGATTTCCATCAGCTCGCTATCCGAACATTGTCCATTCGTAGCAATCAATTCCACAGTGTGCGCGCCCGCTTCAGTAATTTCGGCATTGAGAATATCCGCAGTTGATGCAAGCTCACCATCAACCAACCACTGCGCGTCATCAGCATTAATTATCTCACCCATAAAGGCAAAAGTTGCAGCGCCATTGAACATTGTCAATTCTTCAGCTGAAGCATATATATTTACCTCGACAGCGTTCGAGTCACGAAGATCAGCGACAAGCGCAAATGATGAACATGAAGTCGTTATCTCAACTGTATATTGCTGCGCATCAAGGGCTTCGATTTCTGATATTCCCCATACGTCAGATTCTCCAAGGACGGGTTGGTTATCTTCGTCGTACATCATGTAGTTGTAGCTATCGGTGTCCACATCGATTTCGATAGAACCCATCTCATCAGCATTGCAGCCAGCCACAACATAAGTCAATTCCGCAGTTTCCTCAGCAGCTTGGTCAACGTATACCGATTGAGTTGTAGAAGCACAAAGCATGTTCTCACCTTCAATGGTAACAGCATAGTTTCCAAAGAACAAACCATCAATAGTTGAACTACCCATGACAGCCTCGTCCTGCGCTACTGCATTGTCCATCTCATCATACCAAGTGTATGTAAAAGGACCCGCACCAAGTGCCGTTGCAGTCACGCCTCCATTTGAAGAACCGTTGCACATAGCGTCTTGTACATCCATTTGGGCTTGTCCCTGATAATGGAGCATAAAACGAACGCCGTTGCTTATTTCAGTCTCAAATTCAAACGACGTTCCTTGTTCCAATGGAGTCATTGTTCCAGCAATCAAATCTTCAATCACGACGCATGCACCTTCTGGAATTTCATCCCATTGAATGATTTCGAAAAGCATCGACTGTGCTTCGTGAGAAATGACTTTGATTGGCATACCGTCCAAGTCTTGAAAACCTGTTACGTTATTAATCGAAAGAGCATAGTCATCAGCAGCAACAGTTGCCAAACCTACCGCATCTTGCAATGACATTCCGCCAATGTGAAGAGCATCACGTCCACTGTCATATGAAGTCGACATGGCCTCATCGAAAGCGATGTATGCATGATCCGTCGATTGTTCAGTGAACAAGCGAAGTCCAATAGCAGGTAAATGCAATAGCTGACGCTCAAATGCCGAAGCGGCTTGTGTCTTTACACTTTCGGTGTACTCAAGTGTTCCCCCTGCAGCGTCAATTTTTACCCACAGCGCCTGCCCTGAAGCAATCACGTCAGAGGCGGTTCCCAAACCTGAAACAGCATCGTAGAAAATGTAATTTCGTGTTCCGCCAAAACCGTCACCGTCATGGACGTAGTATGACGATCCAATTCCAGAAGAAGCCGTGTAAAGATCTGTCCAGCTAATTGCACTTGGGTATATGTTGGTAACCAAGTTCCAACCATCACCAAGTAAACCGTTATCGGCGTTAAAGTTCATTGAATGACTTACGGCACCTTTTTGGAAGTTACCTGTTGCATCAATCAACTGTGCTGCTGGTTCGAGATACACCATGTATCCTTGTTGTGAAAGGAGAACATCAGTTACGTTGGTCGGAGCTGTAAATCCTTGATCTAGATCTCCAGCAGTTGCTTCATCGTAAGAATACACATTGATAAATGGATAGTCTGCATATTCGTAATCGGCACCAGTGAAACCTGTTGTAGTCATTTCATTGTCCCAATCGGTGATCGTGGTTCCTGTCAAAGGGTTACCAAGATTCATCCACGTTTGCTGTGTACTTGCAGCGATGTAACGCTCAAGAGTGATTGTTCCACCAAAGACATCTGCTCCAGCCATGATCTCGGCAATTGCACCGGTTCCTGTGGCATCTGAAGTCAAAGTCATTGACTGAGCATTGATGTCGAAGTTTCCAAGTGTTGGGTAAATCGAACCATGCACCGAAATTGTTCCGGTAAGTTGAACTCCGTTCGCTTCTTTGTTTACCTCGATGTCGTTGAAAACAGTTGCGCCAGTTCCACCAATTGTTTGCGCTGCAGTTCCCTTGAACCGAACCGAACCAGTGTTGGCAGTAAATGTGGCATCATTCAACCAATTGCCTGTAATTGTGATGCGCTCACCAGCAGCTGTGTTCAACGTTCCTGTTCCATAAGTAGCATCTCCAATTGTGAGATTGCTTAGTACCACATCGTTGTCGAGAGCGACAGTTTGTGAATTGGTAACAATCACAGACTTGAAGTGATTGAAGAATACTGTCTCTCCATTGCCTACTCCTGCTGAAGGATCGATACTCCAGATAGCTGCACTTACATTGCCAGAATCAACCGAGTAATAAGTCTCAACCGTTCCACATTGCTCAACTGAGAAATCGTCGATTGACAAGTCGGCACCACCTGTAGCATCGTATTGGAAATAAGCTCCAGTATACTTGCCTTCAAGGTATGTTTGATCTGTCGATTTTGGAGTAAATGCCAATAACTGGTCAAATCCACCATCGTGATCGATCTTCACGTACCAAGTGTTTGTCTCGGTATGAATAACCTCAAGTCCCACTGAGTTTCCAGCAGTCCAAGTGAAGTTCGTAGTAATCAAAGAAGCGGCAATTGCACCATTGTCGATTCTACAAAGAGACATCTCACCACCTGCTGAAGCATTGGTATCGAAAGTCAAAGCATAACCACTTGTCGAAGCTCCATCCAGTGCAGCATCATCAGCCATAAGCCATATCCACAATCGGTTATTCGCATCAGCTACCCACGTCGAATTGGACATTTGTAGTCTCCAAGTAG
The DNA here is from genome assembly GCA_047615865.1 of Gammaproteobacteria bacterium. Lineage (GTDB taxonomy): Bacteria > Bacteroidota > Bacteroidia > Flavobacteriales_D > Sanyastnellaceae > JADFAK01. The sequence goes on along the minus strand of JBLHIB010000015.1, from coordinate 36,865 downwards.
TACATACTTCGTCAAGAAGGAAACAACCTAGATCTTGTGCGATGTAGTCAGATGAAGTAACACCTGCATTGTCGTGTGCCATAGAAAAAGTTCCAGCAATCGGACTTACGTTATCAGCAGTCCAGTTGCCTGCGGTACTTTCCGTCCAATCCGTGATGTCTCCGACTTCGAAGTCATCTGAAAGAAGCGTGGTAGTTGTCGAACCTACGCCACAATCTGTGCAAGAATAGAAGTTGGCCACAGAATTCGGAGCTCCAGGAGTTCCGTTGTCTACCAAGCTCTCTTGCCAGTTGGCCGAGTCTCCATTGTCTGTATTGGCATTGACCAATTCCAAAGTTGTACATGTACCATTTGGACCCGTTGGCCAAGGAGCTGAGCTGCTATAATTAACACCGTCGATTACATTTCCGAGATCGTCCAATAAGGTAACCAACTCGCCTGTGTTATTGAGTCCGGCTGTAGGGACAGCAGTTTCGAATACTTGGTAGCCGTTGCCTGTGTACGAGGCGGCATTGGCAGTCATGATGATGTACTCGCAAGGAGCGATAGATGACAAAGCAGGGAAAGCATACTCGAATCCAGTGATTTCCCATCCGCTGATGTCGATTGTAGTTGTTCCTTGATTAAAAAGCTCAATAAACTCGAAATCGGCATCTGTGCCTTGAGCACCGCAAGGGTTGTAGTGAAGCTCGTTGATTACAATGTCGTTGATTGCCATAACACAAGAACCATCGTCAGTAAACGCGCATTCTTCGTAATTCGCAGCAGAAGGATCGGTACATCCTGCCAAAGGACCTGGATTTGCGACACCTGGCGAACCGTTGATATAGTTCAGACAATCACTCCAGTGCCAATTTCCCGCAAGGCTATTGTCATCTGATGTATTGTTCAAAGCAAGAGAAGGAAGATATCCATCAGGCAGCAAAGGCCAAGGAATCGCATCGTCATAATCTACAGAGTCTACAATATTGCTAAATGGATCGACGATTTCAACCAGTTCTCCTGAATTCACAAGGGCACCACCATAATCGAATACTTGGTATCCGTTTCCGGAATAAGTTACACTGTTAATCGCAAGAACGATGTATTCACCAGCAGAAATTGAAGCGCCTATTGGGAAGGTAAATCCTATTGCAGAGATCGTATAAGCTTCTAAATCCCAAGCTTGGGCATCGGCATTGTAAATTTCTAGATACTCATAATCGATATCCGGGTAGCCAGCAGGATCGTTAGGATTGTAGTGGATTTCGTTGATTACGAGATTTGGCAATGTGAAGTAACATGAGCCGTCGGTGCAACCTGCTGCGGAATTATAATTGATTGCTGTGCTGTTGTCACACCCTGGGTAAGTACAAGACCCATCAGAAACTGTCGCCGCTGAGTTGAAGTTACAAGCAGTAGTATCCATACAACCAGGAGTTCCGCCACTTAGGTCGAAAACTCTAAGATTGTCAAAGGCAAATTCTTCACTAGCTGAATTGGCTCGGCAAGTAATGCGTATATCCATCAAAGTTCCTGAGACGGTCAAGGCACTTATGTACTCAGTAAGAGTGGTGCTCAGAGGAGAACCCGATTCTCCCAATCCGTCTAAATCCGAATCGTGGAACATACCGAGGTTACTTCCTGTTGAAGCATTGGCTGCAAATTCCATGAAGAGAGCATAACCACCAGCGTCAACTTGATACTCGAGGTAAAGTTCGTCGGCTGCATCCCAGCCATTGCCAGGATTTCCTGTCGCAAAAAGGCCACGAATTTCGATGTTCGACATTGCTGCGATCGAAATTCCAGTGAAAGTCATTGTCTTCAGGGGCGATCCGTCACCTCCAGTTGCATCATCCAAGTCTTCACCAGCCCAGTAGTAACTGCCGTCGGCACCAGAATAATCTCCGCCGACATTACCGATGGCATTCGGCGCAGCATTATCTGTTCGTTGGAAATGATCAGAAGTCGTTCTAAAAAAAGAATTTGAAGTCGTGTACCGCGTTCCTTCTCCGTCGGTCTCAAAGCTCTCGCTCCAGAATTGTGCATTTGCCGATAGGCTATACATAGCTATAAAGGCGACGCCAAGGACATTTCTTCTCCAGCTCATTAGGTTAAAGTGTTAAGTTGCAATTGAATTTGGGGCATCAAAAATACGCAATCGTTTCTTTATCAGTGTATTGAATATGTTAAGAAAACTTGAATTCCTTATTGACCCGGAATCGAAGAGATTAACTTTTTGGTGTATTCCGATTGGGGATTGGTGCACAGTTCGTCAGCCTCCCCAAATTCTTCAACAATGCCTTGATTCATGACCATGATGCGATCGCTCATGTAGCGCACGACCGATAAATCATGTGAAATAAAAATATAGGTAAGACCATATTTCTCCTTCAAGTCATTCAATAAATTGAGGACCTGGGCCTGCACTGAAACATCCAAGGCACTAACAGATTCGTCGCAAATAATGAATTTGGGGCGCAGGGCAAGAGCTCGAGCGATTACTATGCGTTGGCGTTGACCTCCGCTAAATTCATGTGGATAGCGCATCAAAGAATCGACGGTCAACCCGACTTCCTCCATAAGTTCAACTGTGCGTTTCTTGGGGTCTTCAATTCCATGAACCTGCATGACTTCCAAAAGTGCATTTTCGATCGTCATTCTTGGATTGAGTGATGCAAAAGGGTCTTGAAAGATTAACTGAGCTGATTTTCGGAAGGCACGAAGTTGTTGAGCATCCATTTGGGAAATGGACTGTCCTTCGAACAATGCAGTTCCATGTGTAGGTTCAATGAGCCGAAGTAAACAACGACTTAAAGTTGTCTTCCCACATCCGCTTTCTCCTACCAAACCTAAGGTTTCCCCCGGAAAAACTTTGAAAGAAACATCCTTAATGGCGTGAACGAGTTGCTTTTTTTTGCCTTTGCCCGAGCTATAGATTTTCGTAAGTCCATCCACTTCAAGTAAGGCGGTTTTTTGCTGCATTTGATTGAGCATACGCAAACGATCATCTGCAGCTGTGAGTGTAGCATCTACAGGTGGCACTTCACCAAGAAATTGCTGCACGGTGGGTAAGCGATGAGGACGTGAACTCCATGGAGGTCGGCAAGCGATGAGTCCTTTTGTGTATGGGTCTTTAGGATTGGAGAGGATGGTTTTCACATCTCCATATTCGATTACTTTGCCCTTTCTCATAACCACTACACGATCGGCAATTTCAGCGACTACACCTAAGTCGTGCGTAATAAAAAGTAAGGCCATGTTGTGATGAGTCTGCAAGTCTTTGAGCAGTAAAATGATCTCTTTCTGCACAGTTACATCCAAAGCTGTAGTAGGCTCGTCGGCAATGAGTAAGGTGGGGTTGCAGGCAATGGCCATAGCGATCACAACTCGTTGCTTTTGTCCGCCGGAGAGCTCATGTGGGTAGCTGGTATAAGCTCTTTCTGCATCTGGGAGTTTGACTTTGGCAAACAATTCAAGCACTTTTCCCTTGGCCTCTTTCTTAGAAATATCCTCATGCTCGATGAGCATTTCTTGCACTTGGAAGCCGCATTTAAGCACGGGGTTCAAACTGCTCATGGGCTCTTGAAACACCATGGCCATTGACTTGCCTCGTAGCTTTCTTCTAGATTCGGGATCAAGGTTTAGAACTGCTTGTCCGTCCACCTCAATCTTCCCATCGCGGATGAAAGCAGGAGGCATTTGAAGCAGTCCCATGGCATGCAATGATGTGACTGATTTACCAGAACCAGACTCACCAACAACTGCGAGACACTCACCGTGATTGACATGAAACGAAATGTCTTGGACGGCCAGTTTATGGCTGTTGCCAAATCCAGCAGATAGATTTTGGATGTCTAACGCGGCCTTATTCATTAGGGGGCGATTCCATCTTTTTCAAAGAAGGTAATATTCAGAAATGGCTTGCCTTTTTCCTTGCTTTCGTCCGTCATGGAGATCTCTAAATCCTTTTCTCTCGACGAAGAAGTGTACCATGCCGTGAAGTGCTGATCTTCAGAGCTTTTGCCGTACTTCGAGTCGTAGTAAGTTTTGAATTTCTTGTATAGTTTTTGAGTCTGAGCTTCATCACTTGGAAAGAAATTCAAGTCGATTATATATAGTCCGTCTTCACCAAAATTGTAAGATATCTCGTAGAAAGTAGAATCTTTCATATTCAATGGAACGCGGCAAATAAGCTCGTCAGGCATTGAATACACTACGTTTTGTTCTTCTCGGGATCTGACAACGGTCCAATCGTCGCCAATTTGAATACCACGCACACCTCCTCCACTTTCGCTTTGGATCAACTGGTCGACTCCATCCTTTTTGGGAGAGGGACTGTTGCAAGCAAACAAGAATACTAAGCCAAATGGAAGAATGTATCTAAAGGCATTCACAGTCCCTAAAAATAGTCAAAATAGACAGTTTATCTGTCTATTTAAGCAATTCTTTTGTATCAATTTACTGAACTACCGGATAGACCAACTCGCACTTAGTGGATTAGGTAAATTGAGAGGTGTTTTGTTTTGAATGCTTATAAATTGCCGTTTAACATGTCAAATTTATCGATGAATCCCTATTTTTTATATCTTTGTATTTCCCACATACTTAAAACGTCATGGGTGCAAGACAAATACCTAAACTGTCTTAACCAATTTAAAACAATGTTACTACAATCTATTTGCCGCAAAACTGCTTGGCTAGGAGTAGCTATTCTGTGCTCTCTTGTATCAGTAGGCCAGGAGCAACAATGGACTCCTGCAGATAAGGCCGCTGGTCTGATCCCGCAACCTGAAATCGTTCCTTACTATGGAGAGTATCCCAATGTCTCGCACAACATTGTTAGCAGCGATGAACGATTTATTGATGGTTGTTATATTCCTCATGATCCTGCTACTTGGATACAGTCTTCTTTCGTCAATGGTGGAGGTGGTGGTGACAACCAAGATGATGGTTCGAACGGACCAATTGCGGTTCCGTTTGGGTTTGATTTCTTTGGAACATCTTACAACCAGTTTTGGTTGAATATCAATGGAAACATTTCTTTTGACGGACCCTATTGGCATTTTTCACCGACTGGATTTCCAAATTCAGACTTTGTGATGCTCGCTCCATTTTGGGGAGATGTTGATCTAGGTGGAACAGGTGAGGTTTGGTATAATGTAACTCCAGATGCTATATACGTCAACTGGGTTGGTGTTGGATATTACAACACACACACTGATTTGGTCAATACATTCCAACTTATAATTACTGATGGAACAAATCCATTGATAGGCATAGGTAATAATGTTGCTTTCTATTATGACGATATGCAATGGACTACCGGAGATTCTTCCGGCGGATCTGGTGGATTTGGAGGTTCTCCTGCAACTGTTGGTGCCAATGTTGGAAATGGAGTAGACTTTTTCCAAATTGGACGATTCGATCATCCAGGTTTGGATTATGATGGTCCCAACGGTGATAACGATGGTGTAGATTATTTGGATGATCAATGCTTGGAATTCAATGTAAGTGAGGACGAGAACTTTCCTCCAATTGCACAAAATTTTCCTGAGAACAATACAATTACGATGTGTCCAGGAGATGAGATGACTTTTACAGTTAATTATACTGGCCCTGAAGGAGACCAAGATGTTACTGTTGATGTTGATGCAAATAGTTTTGGCGGTTTGGTAGTAAATTCTAATACTTCTGGAAATCCATCAGCTACGAACGTTACCATAACAGCAGGCGCTCTAGGGAATTCCTCCATTATCTTTACTGGAACAGATAATCATGTTGATGCAGCCTCGACTGTTGTTGAATTGAATATTATAGTAGAGCAATGTTGTGTTCCAAACCCAACGGTTCAATGTCTGCCAAATGTAGATGTTGAGTGCAACACACCTTACAGTCCAGATATAACCGGCACTCCACAAATATTGGGATCAACATGTGGCGAGAATTTCACACTTGATTTTGAAGATGAACTTCTTGTTGAAGATGATTGCAATACATACTACAACCGTACTTGGACATTGTATGACGATAACGGCGATTTCGTCGATGATTGTCCGCACATTATTCACATTTTCGACTCGGAGCTTCCGACATTGATTTACCCAGACAACCTTTACTATTCATTTGAATGGGGCGTTTTAGGTTCTAATGTTGTAGATGATTTTATCGCCGGTGATATTACGGAAGGAGAATTGGCTGCGCTTGCTCCAGAGCTTTTCCCAATTTTGGTAGCACAAGGGTTCTTTTTCCCAACAGGTATTGATAACTGCGCTGAAGTAGATATTAACTTGACTCAAACTTTTATTGGAAGCAGTGAATTCGATTGTCCTCAGGTTGCCCGTGTTATTTGGACTTTCAATGCAGAAGATGATTGTGAGAATCAGAGTCCAGCGATTGATGTGATTTGTGACTTCTTTGATACTACGCCTCCTGTAATTACGACTGTCTTAGAGGACATCAGTGTGGATTGCAACGATGGCCAAGTTGATATGGATGTGGATATTGAGGCATATGACACGTGCTCAGACAATGTTACTATTGTTGAGAAGCAGGTCCTATTGGCCAATAATTTTGACGATTGTACAGGATTCCGTTCACAAACTCCAGGCGGCTGGGGTTCGTCTGCGAATGGAAACAATCCGGGTGTATATCGTGATGCCAATTTTTTCAATGCATTTCCAAGCGGACTGCAAGTAGGTTGTGATTTCACTTTGAGTTTGACTTCGGCTTCCGATGTCGAGGCTTTTCTTCCTTCAGGAGGAACACCAAGTGCACTTACTGAGGACTTGGCCAATCCGACCAATTACGGAAACACTTTGGCAGGACACATAGTTGCAGCTACTCTTTCTATTGGATTTGATGCCAATGACCCGAACTTTAGTGAAAATGATTTGCCTTTAACTGATCTCGTTTATAACAACGGGCCATTTTTAGGATGGACATTGGCTGAAGTTCTTGAAGAAGCAAACAAAGTTTTGGGAGGTTGTGATTCTGATTACTCAGCAAGCTTTATGACTGAGGCAGTAGCAATGTTCAACGAGAATTATGTAGATGGAACTACCGACAATGGAAACTTCTCTTGTGAAGGCCAAGAAATTGAGTGCAATTTTGAGTACTTCCAGTGTTGGATCGCTACAGATGAGTGTGGAAATTCAAGCACAATCAGCAGAACAGTTATAATTACTGATTCAACACCTCCTGTATTGATTGGTGTTCCAGATGATATTGCTATTGAATGTGGAGATGTTCCAGATCCAGCAGTTGTTACTGCAACAGACAACTGTACATCGGAAATTACGGTTTCAATGGTAGAAGAGGTAATTCCACAAGATTGTGGATACTTGTTAATTCGCACATGGGTAGCTCATGATAATTGTGACAATACAGCTTCAGATTCTCAAGTGATTACTGTTGCCGATACAACTCCTCCTGTTATTTCGGGTGTTCCAGATGACGTCGAGATGTATTGTGAATTGGACGTTATTGAATACAACGTTACTGCTTTTGATAATTGCGATGGGTTGGTGGAAGTAAGCTTCTCCGAAGTGATTGGTGAAGGTTGTCCTTATATTGTCACACGCACCTGGACTGCAATCGATGCCTGTGGCAATGCAGCTTCAGATTCCCAAGTAATCACTGTAGGTGACGATGTTCCTCCTATGATTGAGGTTGATCAAACTTATATTTCTGTAGAATGCGATGAAGTTGAGAATATCGAAGAACCTTTTGTTTCAGATGAATGCACGGATGTTGATGTAACCTTCGAAGATGTGCTAATGTCTGGAGGTTGTTATGGAACACTCTATAGAACTTGGACAGGAACAGATGCATGTGGCAACGCGGCAACAGCTGTTCAATATATTTCAATTACAGACTTTACACCACCTACAATATATGGAGTAGGTGATGATATGACTGTTGAGTGTGACGCAGTCACTGGTCCACCGGTAGTTTGGTCGGAAGACAATTGTGGCGGTGACGTTCAACTTGTATTTGAGGAGGAAGTCATTCCTGGTGCTTGTCCGAATGAGTGGACTATTATCTGGACATGGACTGCAACTGATCACTGTGATAATGTAGCAACAGCTCAGAAAACTGTTGAAGTAGTTGATACAACGAATCCAGAATTCGTGAATGCACCGCAAGATGTTGAGGTGTCATGTGATCAACCACTTCCTCCGGTAGTCGATGTTGAAGCAACTGATAATTGCGGATCGGCAGGTGTAACATTCAATGAAATCAATGTTGACGGTTCTTGCCCACAGACATACTCGATTGAGAGGACTTGGACAGCGACAGACTTGTGTGGAAACATGAGCGCTTATACTCAGTATATCTATGTGTATGACAGCGTTGCTCCGGTGTTTACGTTTGTCCCTGGTGATGTGACGATTGAATGTGATCAAGCTTTGCCAACTGATGAGGCAGAAGCGTTAGACAATTGTGGTTTGGAAACGACTTGGTATGAAGATGAAGTTGTCCCAACCGATTGTGATGAGGAATACGCAATTTTGAGAACATATTACGCATTGGATCAATGTGGCAATCAGAACATGGCTTTCGCAACAATTACTGTTGAGGATAACACTGCTCCTGAATTGAGCAGTCTACCAGCTGATGCGGAGCTTGATTGCGAGGACGAGGTTCCTTCTCCTCCGAACGTAAGCGCCACAGATAATTGTGACAATGATGTCCAGGTGATTTTCAGCGAAGAGTTCTTCGGAGATTTCCCAGACCCAGATGCAGATGAGGATTGTCAGCTTATACAACCTGAAGGTCCTTTCTATAACCCTGATTGGGCATTATGGCTTCAAGGATTTCCAGGTGGCTATGATTTTTACACTATTGTTTCAGGAGAATGGTTGGCTTATCCAGATGGATCCGCTCACATCATTGCTTCAGTTGTAAGTGTCGATAATCCGGCCGCAGGTTGGGATTTGGACATCGAATTGGAAAATGGAATGGACTGGGATTCTTGGTCAAATCAAGAATGGCCTACCTCTTATAAAGATGATTTCAACTTGGTAGGTGTAAATTACCTAGATTGGATGTACTATCTAATCACAAATGCCTCGAATATGACTGGTACAGGAGACTTTATTGGTTCGTATTTGAACATTACACACGCACCTTCAGGTTTGTACTACGGTTACCAAGTGGGTAATGCATCAAACAATGTCAACGAAGAATACGGCAGCGGAGGCTGGTTTACCTACGATGGAAACTTCATCGATGCGAGTCAGCAACTGAATGTAGATGCGAGTGGGGCGGGTGATTTAGCCTTTGACCATGACTGTTGTCCTCAGTATGAGGTTGTTTGGACTTGGACTGCAACAGATTGCGCAGGAAACCAAGTATCTCATTCGTCGACTGTTACATTTGGTGAAAACCAAGATTTAGCCTTCCAAGAAGTCACATGCATGGGCGACTTTAATGTTGACCATAGCGTGAATACTATGGATTTGCTGATTATTTTAGCAGAGTTCGGCTGTGATCACAACAATTGCAACTGTGATCTTACAGCTGACTATAGAACCAATACGTCTGATCTCCTTGCATTCTTATCCTATTTTGGACAAGCTTGCGAGTAATACCACTAGCTATAGGTTAATAATTGCACAAAAAGGTCTCGATTTATCGAGGCCTTTTTGCTTTTAATATCGCCTTGCATAATTTTGTAAAGCAATGAAGGTGCTGATTAACACCAAGTCTACAAATCAAAAAGGCTCAACAAAATCGCTTTTGCTGAGCCTTAATGGAAGTTTTTATATCTAGGTATATCTTAAGCGGATATTTAGGACTAGACAGTTATGTACGCCGGTAATTAGAGTGTACCTCTGTTCTCTTGCTCTCTCTCAATTGCTTCGAACAATGCTTTGAAATTCCCTTTCCCGAAGGACTGAGCTCCTTTTCTCTGTATTATCTCAAAGAACATTGTTGGTCGGTCAACAACGGGCTTGGTGAACAATTGCAACAAATACCCTTCGTCATCTCTATCGATGAGAATCTTGTGTTCCTTGAGCAATTCCATGTCCTCATCTATCTTACCTACGCGCTCGTGAAGATTTTCGTAGTATGAATCTGGTACATACAGAAACTCTACTCCACGATCTCTCATGGCCTCGACAGTTGCTACAATATCGTTGGTTGCCAAAGCTATATGCTGAACACCGGCGCCTTTGTAAAAATCGAGGTATTCTTCGATCTGGGATTTCTTACGTCCCTCAGCTGGTTCATTGATAGGGAACTTAACACGGCCATTTCCATTGGACATAACCTTACTCATCAAGGCTGTATATTCAGTTGAAATGTCGTTGTCGTCAAAAGAGATAATTTGGGCAAAACCCATCACCTTGGCGTAAAACTCACACCAAGTATTCATCTCTTCCCAACCAACGTTGCCCACCATGTGGTCCACGAATTTCAGGCCAACTGGCTCTGGGTTGTAGTGACTTTCCCATTTCTTGTATCCTGGAAGAAACACTCCTTCATATTCACCTCTTTCGACAAAAACGTGAACCGTCTCTCCATACGTATGTATGCCTGAGCGCACCACGTAGCCATTAGCGTCTTCTTCACGCGTAGGCTCCATGTATGATTTCGCCCCTCTTGCAGTTGTCTCCTTCCATGCTTTTGTTGCATCAGGAACCCACAAAGCAACTACCTTAACACCATCTCCATGTGTATTAATATGATCGTTGATCACACCATTTGGCTCAAGTGGGGTAGTCAACACCAATCGAATTTTGTCCTGCTTGAGAACATAGGAAACGCGGTCTGTAATTCCTGTTTCAAGTCCTGCAAAAGCTTCTGATTGAAAACCAAAAGCAGTTTTGTAGTAATGAGCAGATTGCTTGGCATTTCCTACATATAGCTCAATATAATCTGTTCCCAAAAGAGGAAGAAAATCTTCAGCTGTTTCAAATATTTTATCAAGTCCGTACTCGATGTCTTTTAGTCCTGATGACATAATTTCAAATTTTAGTACTACAAATTAACTATTAAAGTTCGTCGTGTAACCACGATTTCCAATAATCTGCAACTTCCAATTCAAGCGCTTGCTTTGTTACTTTCAGAGGTTTGAACGTATCTACCATTACGGCTAGTTCCTGTGTCTCTTTGTGGCCTATGCTGCGCTCGTATGCTCCTGGGTGGGGTCCGTGAGGAATACCCGCTGGATGGAGAGTGATTTGGCCTTTGCCAATGTTGTTTCGGCTCATGAAATCTCCATCTACGTAATACAATACTTCATCACTATCAATATTGCTGTGGTTATATGGTGACGGTATCGACTCGGGATGGTAGTCATACATTCTGGGAACGAACGAACAAATCGCGAATGCATCGGTTTCAAATGTTTGGTGCACTGGAGGCGGTTGGTGAACTCTTCCAGTAATTGGTTCAAAGTCCTTGATGTTGAAGGCATATGGAAAATTATATCCATCCCAACCAATCACGTCAAAAGGGTGAGAAGCATACATGTACTGATGCAACATATTCTCTTTCTTAACTTTCACCAAGAACTTACCACGCTCATCGAATGTTTCAAGTTCGTGAGGCGTGCGTATATCTCGCTCGCAAAAAGGTGAATGCTCAAGCAATTGACCAAACCAGTTCCTATAGCGCTTCGGGGTGTATATAGGTCGGTTTGATTCTACAATGAATAACTTGTTGTCTTCCGTGTCAAAATCAATCTGGTATATGATGCCTCGTGGGATCAAGAGATAATCTCCGTAACCAAAATCAATATTACCTACCAATGTGCGCAACTTGCCCGAACCTCGATGAATGAAAATCATCTCATCGCAGTCGGCATTTTTATAAAAATAGTCGCGAAGTGATTTTTTTGGTGAAGAGAGTACAATTGTGCAGTCGCTGTTGGTGAGCACGGGAACTCTGCTTTCTAAAAAGTCATCTACTGGCTTGACTGCGAATCCTTCAAGATTTCGAGCCTTCATATTTTTATCGACTGCAATTTCTGGTGTCACATCGATTGATTCGAGAACTTCCGTAATCATGGTTGGCCGATAGTTGTGGTAGAGTAGTGACGACATCCCGTCGAATCCTACAGTACCAAACAATTGCTCATGATATAGCTTTCCGTTCGGCTTCTTGAATTGCGTGTGCCTTTTGTGAGGAATCTTACCGAGCTTATGATAAAATGGCATGGTGTAAAGGTTTATAGTGGGTACTAATGATGCATAATTACGTGCACCAAGTTCACTCGGGATTGCGCTTGTGGACGCTCTTTAGATCTATGCTACGCTTACGTGTCATGTGACAAAGTTATGAAAGGAGTAGCCACCAAAAAAATGAGCACCTTCATCGAAATGAAGGTGCTCATAATTCTTATATTTTTTCAAGGTTAACGCACAATCAACTTCTGGGTCAATTGCTTGTCTGTACTTGTTGCGATTATTGAATAATAGCCATTCGGCAAATGGCTCAAGTCGATTCTCAACAATCCTTGCATGTTGGACTCTTGTGATATCAATCGGCCTTGTGCGTCTATCATCTGAACGTTCCATAGAGTCGTGTTATCCAAAACAACAAAAGTGTGGTCGTTGGCTGGATTAGGATAAACCTGAAGCTTGATTTCTTCAGTTTTCTCATCAACTGCCACAAATCCTCCGAAACGTGCAGTAAATTCTTGGAAATATAGGTTTGCGATACGCGCGTCGTGAACGAATACCGTGTTTTCATCGTTGAAATTCTCAGCTGACGCCGACCAGTTATGTGAACCGGTGATAACAGTTGGGTCTGAATCAGCGTTGTTTGGATCAACAATACCATACTTGTGGTGAAGATCTCCTGAAATACCTTGGTGACTTTGAACATCTACACCTGCATCAAGCAGCACTTCGTATTCTGAACCTTGAGAACCAATTTGCTCAATAATTCCGCGTGCAAAGCTGCTAAATCCTTCTTGAACTTCGATTACAGCCTCGCCGATATCATCTTTAGTGAAAGCAAGCAAACAGAAATTCATTTCATATTGGGTAGTTCCAATTGTGTTTATGATTGCGCCAGTCGTGTTGTCGGAAGGTGAAAAATAAACTTCAACTAGAGCATCACCAGAGTAATATTGTTTTGGGGTATTGTTGGTTTTGGCTGCGCCAAACTTTGCGTTGTCCTCATCGAACATTGCACCATCACTTCCCCACATCTCTTCAAATTCAATTTCATATCCTCGTGCCAAAGATTGCTCTTGGAAAATAAGCATGTTGTTGAAGTCTGAAGTCAAATTGCCTTGAGTCAAGTTTGTACTTCCAGTGATCACTGTTGCTTTATCGGTATCGTCAGCATCAATGATGAGGAACTTGTTATGCATTCCACTACCAAGGTCATCCTCACGGTAAAGTACAGGAATTCCTGAGTTGAAAGAACCAACTCCGATATTGGCATTGGTACCTTGAGCAATGTATCGAATTTGAACGCCATTATCATAGGCCTGATTGATAGCACTTTCAATGACTGCATCATTTAGGTTGTAAATTGCCATATCCAATGTGTTCTCAGCTTGGAGTATATAAGCAGCCAATGTGTCATTTGTACTTGATACCAAGGTGATAGCATCTTCATCTGTGGCAACACTTGTATCCACTGAACCTGTGAAGTAGGCCTTCATCACTCCTGATGAATTAGATCGAGTAACGAAAGGAATGACTGGTGAAAGCGCAGTGTTGTCGCCATCAGTCGATGATACTTGACACCAATATACCGTAGCTGGCTGCAAACCTGTAAGCTCAATCGAGTGGGCAGTTACAGACTCAGAAACATCAGTAGAGTTGTCTAGGTTGTCGGCACTTGTTCCCCAAATTACCATTGAGTTACCAGGTGCATCTGTGCTCCACTCAAGATCGAAAGAGGCTGTTGTTACATTGATTTGAGCAACTGGAGATGATAAGTTCAACGCAGAAGTCTGGAAGAGATCATCAGCTCCGCGAGGAAGCAATTGATATCCACCTGTACCAGAGTTACTAAATTGAGACACGATTCCAGTAATTGTGATGTCTCCGAATGGAATCGTTGTTCCACCCAATGGATTACTTGTTCGAATGTAGAGAATACCTGCAACTCCGTTGGCTTCGAATGAATGTGTGCTATTAGAACCAAATGCAGATCCGGCTTCTTGGAAAAAGCAGTTTTCTATTTGGACTAGCTCACCTTCATCACTCTCTGCCATTGCATCGGCAGCAATGATTTGAGGAGCTGGTAAGGTATTCATAGAACTTACTATTGTAACTTCCGAAAGGTCCGGGCCAACTTCAAGCAAACCGCTAAATTCGGTTAGAATTCCAGTGACAACGATCTCATCGCCAACTGCTGGCTCGTCAAAACCATCCCAGTTTGTTCCTGGGTAAATGGCCATTCCTGCAGTAGCATCTTGGATGTAGCGAACACTTCCAAATTCTTCTCCAGAAGTAACAATTCCAGTTATTGTAACCTCTTCATCGAGATCGTAGTTTGTTCGAGCATCGAGAATGTCCGTTTGCGCGGATGCGCTAAAGCCAATGAACAAGGCGGCAAAAAGTATATAGTTTTTCATGTAAAATGTTTTCTAAAATGATACTGTGAGTGAGATGTTAATCCTTCTTGGCGGACCGAAAAACACAGCTGATGAACGCGCGTCGAAGTCTTCAAGATTTGCAGACTGGAACGTTGCGTTGTTAGTGGCATCGCTTATATAAGTTTGATTCAACACGTTATTAATCGATGTTCTAATATTCCAATTCAACTTATCTCCTTTGATTGTATAACCTAAGTTGAGGTCCAAAAGGAAGTAGTTCGGTACTCTCCAGCTTTCTCTACCGGCATTGTCGCCAGTCGTTGATTCGGGATTAAAATCCGCAAAGTGGCGGCCGAAATATGTTCCTCTAGCTTGGATGTATCCTGATTTCAAGAAGTTGTATTGAATGGATCCACCTGTCTGGAATTGAGCTGCGTTACCTACATGCACACCTCGTGGATCTGCAAGAATAGTAAGCGGAGTATTGTCCAAGGTATCCAATACCAACTGGCCATCCTCATCTAGTATACTGGCCTCTTCTTGGGAGGTCCAAGTCCAATCCCCTACAGAGAGAATTCCTTCAACTGTCAATTTACTAGTAACGTTCCATGCAAAATCCCATTCTACTCCATAGTGGAGGGCGTCCATACTCTTTATGAAAGCGGTAAATCGAGCATCCTGGTCCAGATCGGCTGGAGGTTGAGGGTGAGCGATTGGGGTTTGTGCATTAACTGGTCGGTTATTCCATTCGGTGTAATATCCGTTGACGTTTGATGCAAATGATTTTTTTCTCCATGAAAGTCCTATTTCATAGCCGTTGATCACTTCATTCGAATAATCGGTGGATATATTGTTGTTCCGATCTATGACGTTGTTGAAGACAGCGGCCTTAGAAAGGTAGCCCACATTGGCAAAAACATTGAAAAACTCATTCACATTGAGATTTGCACCACCTTTTAAAGTAAAGCCATTTTGTTTTACCCAGTCTGTCTCAAAAGTCTCGACTCCTGCCGAATTTTCGTTGTACGTTTTTCCATCAACTTCAATCTCGTCACCGTATCCAATAGCGTATGTCTGACCGTCAATCTCAATCGTTTTTTCCAAAAAGTGATCAATGGCTTTGTATCCGGATTGAGCGACAGAAAAATTAACGAATGCCGACCACAACTCTGTTTTGGCCTCAGCTTGAACAAAACCGCCTCCCCAAGCCACGTGCCCTTCATCCCAATATCTGTATTTGTCACCGGCATACACTTTCGTATTGGGCTTGGCATTTAAGTTATTGCTATCAAGGATATAATCACCCCCGATTAGATTATAAGGAGTTTGATAATGCTCGCCTTTGTAGCGTCTAAAATCGAGTCCACCTGCTATAGTTACAATGTCTGTTGGCTTCCAAGTAAGAGAGCCGATGTAACCGTACCAAAAGTGGTTATTGATGGCTGACCTAATCCATTTATTGGATTCAATCTCACCGTTCTCGTCCATGTTCAGATTGTTATCAAAGCCACGCACTAAGTTGTTGTCGTAGATTTCTTGAAAATTGATCGATCCGTCATTTTGGAAGCCTATCGACGAGCTAGAATTAAGTCCGGTTCCGCCGCCTGATCCAACGCTCAAATACGCAATATTTGAGACGTATAGTTTGTCATTGACACTCCAGAAATCGCGCAAAGAAAACTGAGGTTTGTGGTAATAATTAACCTTTGAATTGAGGGTTTTGCTTTGTCCTTTCACAAACCCAGTTACAGCGCCGTTCTCGTCGGTAATAAATGCATTTTCATTGTAAATACCCCAATGCTCGTTGTAATCAGTTCCATAATCACCCTCAGCGATTGCCTCATCACTATCTACACCTAAGGAAACAGCGTAATCGGCATCAAAAGTTCCTATTCTGGATTTGAAGGAGCGCTGAGCATGGCTTTGAGGGGCACCCATGCCCGAAAGGCTTATCACGTGATCTCCAAGTTGCTTTTCAATTTTCAAGTAGTAAAACCATCCTTTCGTGTATCCTTGGTCAAACCAACCATCACCCCGCTTGAATGATCCAGCAGCCGTGACTCCCCAACCATTTTTCATTCGGCCCGAAGTAAGGCCAAGTGTCGTTCTAGTAAAACCAAAAGAGCCTACCTCTTGTTTCAATTTCACTCCTTTTTTGGCATCAATTCCTTTGGTAATGATGTTGATCGTTCCACCGACAGAAGGGATGGCAATTTTACTTGCTCCCAATCCACGTTGGACTTGCATGCTTTGAGTTACAGCATCTAGTCCAAACCAGTTTGACCAATAAACCCAGCCGTTCTCCATGTCGTTGACAGGAACTCCGTCAAGCATAACGGCTATGTTGTTTTGATCAAATCCACGTATGGTTACACGCGCATCTCCATCTCCGCCGCCTTGCTGCGTAGCATATACTCCAGGAGTAGAATTAAGGATCATCGGTAGCTCTTGAGAGGCTAGTTCCTGATCTAATTTGGCTGGAAGAATATTCGTAAAAGCAACAGGTGTTTCTCTTTCTCTCGCAACGTCAGCTACAATTTGAGCGGCGTTCAACATTTCAGTATCCAGAGACACATTTAGCAGTATTTCTTTTTTCGAAATGGTGACAGTCCTTGTAGTCGACTTGTAACCTACATAGCTGAAATCAACCTCATAAGTCCCATAATCCAATTCCAAAGAGTATCTCCCTTCGAAGTCGGTTGCTGTGCCATTGTTAGCATCAACGCGGACGTATGCGTTGATCAAAGTCCCTTTTGAGATATCATCTGAGACAACACCTATTAAGTTTCCTTTTTGTGCGAATGCGTTCATCCCTCCTATGCAAACAAGCAAAGCAGAAAGCCAAATTCTAAATTTCATGGGCTTGGGTTTAAGCCTGTGACTACTTCAAAATGAACTGGTTGCGGGTCAGGTCACCTGCAGTATTCTCAGCTAATACAATGTAAGAACCATTCGGTAGAGATGTAAGGTCCAAGTTCAATTCCGAGCGAGAAAGTGTGTTGCGCTCTTCGTGCACCAGTTGACCATTGACATTCATTACGCGCACATGAGAAATACCACCGTCCATTTGAATTGTGATCATTCCATCCATACTTGGGTTGGGATAAACGCTCAACTCAGTAATTTGAATGTCAGCAATATAGTCAGTTCCGCAAACGCTTGTGTGTGAACCTAAATTCTCAAAAGTATTTGCTGGTAGAGAATCATATTCGAGACTCACATTAAATAAATTGAGACCGTCTGCGTCACCAGTAGTAACAGATTCTTTACGAATAAGAGTATTGTCTGCAGTCCATGAAGTTTCACCATTCTCTATCCATGTGAAAGCAGGCTCAACATTGTTCCAGCCACCACCTTCAGATGGCACTCCTGGATCTTCTCCAATTCTTCCGAAAACATCTACAACGCTGTTGGTTGCGATATCTCGGAGGACAACACAATCATTTCCATTGAAGTACATGGTGTTGTTTTCTTCATAAACAGGACATAGGAACAAATCTGCAGCTGCTTGCAATTCTTCCCATACTGGAGCATCTTGACCTTCTCCTTCAGCATTTCGTTGGTCAATTACAATTACATAAGTGCCATAGGCCGTTATCGTACCCATTAAGTCAATCTTTTGCTCGTCCGCCGCTGAGTTTTGGCCATTCGAATAACGCTCAAGCTTATACTCGGATAAATCAATTGAATTTGCAGTCGGGTTGTAAAGCTCTATCGCCTTATTGTTAGACCACCCTTCAATGTACTCTGAAATAAAAAGATCGTCGCATTCTTGCGCTAGAACAAAATTGAATGATCCGGCAACCAAAATAAGAAGTAAAAGTTTTTTCATGTGTAGTTTGTTTAACCTTAAAAGGGTCCACGAAATTAGGAACTTGGTTTAGTCTGTGCAATAATATTACACGAACATAATGAACTAATAATCTCGCAATATTCGTTTGGGGCTCGAATACAGAGGTTTTTCGGGGTGTTCAGAAGGTTGCGTTGTTAAAAAATATCGGCATGCATACTTGTTAGCTGCAACCATATCCTATCTTTGTGAGTCTCTTGAGTACCTTAAATTGATGCTACTACTATTCGAACCAGTGCCAGAGTTTAAACCGCTAGGGCATGTTTAAAGTTGATAAGCAGTGAATTGCTGGTTTTTGATTAAAATTCAAGTGAATGTAGGACGTTAACAATTGGTCGTTAACTAGTTTTAATGACCAATAATTCCCGAACTGGAAAAATTTGGAATTTACGACCTTGAGGAAAAACACTTGAACTGACGGAAAAACTGGCTTAATTGATTGCTAACTGACCTTACTTGAATTGAACCAGATAAGAAGGATCCGATGAGGATATTACGTTTATTGCTAGCCACAGTATTGATTGTTTTTTCGACCAACGTGATTGCAAATCATGTTATGGGCGGAAACATATCGTACGAGTGTTTGGGAGGAAATACATATTTAGTAACGCTCACAGTGTACCAAGATTGTTTTGGTGCTACTTCAGCGCAACCTATTGAGAATGTCTTTTTCTTCCCCACAGATTTGAGTTGTTCATCTCCTTTCTCTCTGCCGTTTGATTTCGTCAGTGAGTTGGAGATCTCTGACCTTTGTCCCTCGGAGATAATTAACTCCAGTTGCCAAGGAGGTTTTCTTCCCGGCGTTTCTGAGGTTGTTTATGAAGCAACTGTCGACTTGGATGTGAACTGTGTTTGGGATCTTTCCTGGGCTACAGGTGACTGGAACTACTTCATCAACGTAGATAACTCTCTATTGCCAACGGCATATTTCGCGACTCAAATTGATCCTACTGCTGGTTGTTCTGAATCTGTGACAATCAGTTCTTATGTTCCTTATTTATGCGCTGGTAATGCAGAAACTTTTCAATTGGATGTGAATAATCCGCTTGGGTACGACTTGGTATACTCTTTCAGTGATGCGCTTACCACAGGTGGTGCTTCTGTGCCTTGGGAAGTTGGTTTTACTGGTAACGAACCGATTCCTGGTATCGCCATTGATCCTTTGACTGGTGAAATTACGCTTACGGCACCGGGACAATTCGGAAACTATTTGGCTGGAGTGCAAATTGACATGTATGATGCAGGTGGAAATCTCGTGGGTACCGTGCTGCAAAATGTAGCTATGACTATCCGTATTTGCCAGGTTTCGTCCACTACTTTTGAAGCTCCTGGGGTCCTTTCGGCTCATGCCGATGTCGTTGTGGTCAATGGAACTGAGTTAGACGTATGTGCTGGAGATTCACTCTGTTTTATTGTTGAAGCGATCAACTCAAATATTTTCCGTTCTATAACGATAACATCGGATTTCCTTGATCCTGCAAATTTTCCTTTGGGTGAAGTTACCTTGGTTGGAACGAACCCTGTGAATGCTGAATTTTGTACTCAAGTCCCTTTAGATGCAGTAGGAATTTATACGATCACCATTGATGCATTGGACGATGCATGTGAGAACCCTAGTTCGGACCAACTGGTAATTACAGTGAATGTTAGTGGAAACCTGTTCACATCGGTGCTCGACACCATAATATGCGTTGGTGCCAATCTGCCGATTACACTTGGTGGTGATACAGATTATACATGGGATCTTATTTCAGGAACAATAGAGGCGCCGGGATTGGCGGCTACTGGTTCTTCGCAAATAATAGTACCAACTTCTCCTCTGGTGATTGATGTATATGCCGACAATGCATCGGGAGCCTGTACCGCTATGGAAACCATTACAGTTGATGTTTCTATGTGGTCTCTTTCAGGTGTGGTTATTGATGAAAATTGTGTCGGAAATGATGGTTCTATCGACCTTGAACCACTTGGGGGCGTTGGCCCTTTTACTTATGCATGGGTGCCCGGCGGTGCCGCACAAGACCTAACAGGAATTGTAGGCGGAAACTATGCGGTAACGGTCACTGATTTGAGTTTGTTACCGACGTGTATGCGAGACACAATTTTTGTGGTCGGAACTACACCTCCTCCTTCTGGCACGATTACCGGCGACCTTACAATATGTGAAGGAGATTGCGCCGATATTACTTTCAACCTTATAGGAACAGCCGATTTTACTGTGACCCTTGTCAATATGACAACTGGCGTGGCCGAAGCTGTTCCACTCGCTCAAGATCAGGCGACATGGGAAGTATGTCCAACTGAAACGACCGTTTACCAATTGCAAAGCATTGTTGATGGCAATACGCCTTCATGTTCTTACCTCGTGACCTCAGACGTTACGATTACCGTTAAGCCTGCAGTTACTGCGACTTTTATTGCTCCAGCGACTCCTTGTGCTGGCGATGTGATTAACTTGGAAATTGACATCGATCAACCGGGTAATTTTGACATAACTTATACAGATATAGACGGTGTACAGCAAATCATTGTAGCGACCGACGGCGATGTAATTCCTGTAACTGTTGCTGATCCTTCTGTTACATTGAGCATCGACGAAATTGCATACCAAACAGCCCCATTGTGTCCGAACATTACTGTTGAAACTTTAGTGATTGATGTTGATCCATTGCCAACAGCAGCAATTTCAGGTGGCACAACGATCTGTGCTGGTGAAGATGTGGTTTTGGATATTGACCTCACCGGAACTGGCCCTTGGGATGTTACCTATACTGAGAACGCCGGTGCTCCGATCGTAATGAATATTGCTCTCGATTCCTTTGCGTGGCTTATCGCTGGCGGACCAGCTCTTACAACCGAGTATTGTATAACACATGTACTTGATCTGGGAACAAACTGTGAGCAAGACGTCAATTCATGCACAGAGATTGTTGTGAATACTTTGCCCACTGGTTCAATTGGAATATCCGGGACTATATGTGCCGGGGATGATTATTTAGTCACTCTCGATCTGACTGGAAATGGACCTTTTGATGTAGTCGTCGAAGATACGGGAGGCAATCCTGCTGTCATTCCCGCGGATGTGATCGACGAAGACACTTTTACAGTCTCTCCAGGATTGACTGAAACGTATTGTCTCATATCGATTCTTGACGATAACTTGTGCGAAACCGTTCTAAATAGCTGCGTCACCGTTACCGTGAACCCGAATCCAACTGTAGACATAACTGGAGTAGCAACTATATGTGCTGGTGCTTGCCACGATATAGTGGTGTCCAATATGACTGGATCCGGACCGTTTAATCTGGATTGGGAATTGCGAGCAACAGATGATGATGCACTTCTAGACAATGGAACAGCCTTGGCATTGAATAATTTAGATGCCATTCAAGTATGCCCTATCGAAGATGCTTATGTGATCATAACTTCGATTACCGATTCATCCGTACCAACCTGCTCTGCTGTAGATCCTGCCGGACAATTTGATATTACCGTAAATCTATTCTCTACTGTATCAGTAAGCCAAGACAGTGCCATCTGTTTGGGTGGAACTCCCTTACTTACTTTCTGCTTTGAGAATTACGATCCGGCCGATATTTTCTCTTTGGATATCGGAAACGCTTCAGCCTTCAATGTGCCAGCAGGTGCCTTGAACGCTCTAGGTTGTTTCAACTTTTCGCCAATTGTAGATCCAATCGTAAATACGACATACACAATTGACGATTTTCAGAATGACAACAATGCCTGCACGCAGGTGATCGACGGCGATGTGGTCATATCAGTTACTGATGTGCCAACAGCCACTTTGGACGCCAACACCACTATATGCCCTGGCACTGATGCAACGCTTATAGTTACTATTCCTTCAACTGGCGGTCCTTTTGACATCACGGTCGTACAAGGATCAACAGGTGATGAGGTTGACTACGAAGGCATTGTCGATCAATTTACGTTTGATGTGAGCCCTGCGGTTGACGATACTTACGAAATTATCTTAATTGCAGATAGCACAACTGCTGCCGCTTGCTCGAGTAACCCAGCAAGTCAGGTAACAGTAGACTTATTTGCTTTCCCTACGATTGTTGATCCTGTGGATACACTTTGTGTTGATACTGGTGAGGAATTTCAAATCTCATTCGAACTTCAAGGCGGAGACCCTTCCACTTATCTTGTCAATCCAACGCTAGGAAATGATCCAGGAGGTGTGCTTACAGCTTTGGCACCATACATATTTACGAGTGGTGTTTTGGTCGCTGGCGCAAATGAAGTTTGGGAGATTTCGGATAACTCTGGTTGTCCTCCAGTAGAACTAGTCATCGACGCTTTTACTTGTCCTGTACTCACGTATTCGGGCACGATTGATGTTGATCCTCAATTTATTTGTAGCGATGCTCTGCTATGCGCAAATGCAAATGCCGATGAGTTTTTAGACGGCAACGATGTACTGAGTTTTGTGATTACTGACGATGCCGATTTTGATGCGGCAGTTGTCTATTACATTTCTGATAGCAATTGTTGGGATGTTGCTGCAGATCTTGATTTAGTCGGAACACTCACTTTTGGCACACAATACTATGTAGTTGCTGTTGCAGGAAATGATATCGGGAATGGCTTGGTCGATCTAGGGAATCCCAATATCTCGGTCTCTGAACCTATGCCAATAACTTTTGTGGAAACTCCTACAGCAACTATTTCGTTGGATGACACGATCTGTGCCGATGAGATGGCAACGCTTACAGTAGATCTCACAGGTACAATTAGCTGGAATTTTGAAATATTCTTAGATGGTGTGCCAAATGGAATGATTGTCGCCGACCAAGCGACTACTCCTTATACAGTGGATGTAAATACTGCTGGAACTTACTCAATTGATTACGTCAATAACACGACTTGTGTGGGATCTACAGCAGGAACTGCGGTCATTACTGTGAACCCATTGCCAACTGCCCTGCTTTCTAATGATGGGGAGATATGCGTAGGTGGCAACTGGGATTTCGATCTTGATTTAACAGGAACTGGTCCGTGGGATGTTGTTCTTGAATATGACGATGGTCTCAATCCTCCAGTATTGTTAAATCTAGACGCAGTAGCAGCGGCCAACACTTTGTACAATGTAACAGCCGATGGCACTTATACCGTGATAGAAGTTTCTGATGCCAACGGCTGTGAGAACGCCGCCATCGGTCTGCCAGCAACCCTAGTTGTAAACGATCTTCCAACTGCTGTTTGGGACTTTAGCGATAGCTCTTTCTGCGCTTTAGCAGATATCGACTTACTGCTCACAGTAACTGGAGCATTTCCTGTAGACGTGACGTATACCGTGGACGGCGGCGCAGATATTGTGATAACCTCAATTGACGGCTCGCTCGCTGAGACAATCGGTACGCCAGGTCAATATTGCATTACCCAAATTGATGATGACAATACATGTACTGCTGCCTCGGCTGCTTGCATAGATATACTAGAAATTCAGATTCCTGATGTCGATGCCGGTCCTGATGTTTCAGTTTGCTCGCACATCAACCAAGTTTTAGGAACAGTTGGTGATCCTCTTTTGGACTACGAGTGGACTGGTGATTTCACCATAATTGATAACAATTCTATAGCTCAGCCGACGGCAAATGGACTTAACAATACGCCTGGATTAGATGTCTACAATTTGACTTTGACCGTGAGTGATACAGATTGCTCTGCTGCCGACAATGTAGCAGTTACAATCCTTCCTGAGCCAATTGCCAATGCAGGTGCGGACGTGGAAATATGCTACGACGAAGAGTATGAATTGACCGCGACTTTGGGTGCTAATTACCTTTGGGAAGATAACGGATGGTTCACCTCCGCTTTAGACATAGCTAATCCTACGGTTCAGCCGCTCGTAAACGATGAGTTTGTCGTAACCGTGATCGGGGCGAACTTATGCGAGGCCAACGACACGATTTTCATTACTGTTCCTGTGCCTTATGATGTGACCGTGGTATCAACGCCTGAAGTATGTTTCGGAATTTGTGATGCGATAATTGATGTTACGGTTGACGGAAGTTATGGTGACTACGTGATTGCTTGGGACAATATTGATTTGGATGACTTCGATGAAGTTGATGTGTGCGCAGGAATTTATGAATTCACTGTCCTCGATTCAAACTTCTGTAGTTATGTCGAAACGGTTGACGTTGCAGAAATTGAAGAGTCTTTCATTGATGATGTTCTTATCACTACACCAAATTGCTTTGGTGATGAAACAGGAGTACTTGAAATTCTAGAGCCTACTGGAACGTCATACATTATTGACAACCCTGCAGATACAAATGTCACTGGAGTCTTCAATGGTCTTGCAGCCGGCATTTATAATGTTTTGGTAGAAGATGTGAATGGATGTTGGAGTGATACAGCTGTTGTATTTATGGAGAATTCTCCTGAAATATTCATAGCGTCCATATTCGATACGATATTCATTTGCGTGGATACGCCAATCGATTTTATAGCCAATGCAGGTGGTGGAGATGGTCTCTTCGATTACGTATGGTACGATGATGTTCCTCCTGGCGGACTCCAGTTGGGAACTGGAAACACGCTCACCTTGAGTCCACTTGATGAATTAACGGTTTATATTCTCGCGATAGACGGACTTGGCTGCTCTTCGGATACACTTCAAATGAGCGCGGTATTTGACACACCAGTTACGGTCGTGACGGATCCGAATGGAGAACCACAAATATGTCAAGGAGAATGCTTGGACATGGCTGCGATTACTGAGGGAGGAAGCGGAAATATTGACCTTAATTGGGTAGAGTATGACATCTTCAATCCGATTGATTTAGGAAGCAACGTGACGATCACAGAATGTCCTATTGAGAATACGGCTTACATAATTTATGCAGACGATGGATGCTCGGTAATAGCTAGTGATACGGTCTTTGTAATCGTTCATGAAACACCTGAGATTCTATTTGAAGCCAATACCTTTGGCGGGTGCTATCCTGTCACTGTCATGTTTGTCAATCAGACAGATACCAACTTGACGGCCAACTGTCTTTGGGATTTTGGAACGAGCGACTTGCTTGCTATTTGCGACACCGTAAGTTATACTTACAACAACCCAGGTGAATATTATCCTTCGCTCACCGTGACTTCAGATGAAGGTTGTTCGAACACAGGAACATCTCTTGTGCCTATTCAAGTATATGACTACCCTATTGCCGATTTCACTTGGGAGCCTGTGCCGGTTACAACACTAGAATATAAAGTGCAGTTTATCAATCAGTCTATTAATGCTGAAACTTACAATTGGGATATCAGCGGCTTCGCGCAAACGAGTTTGATTGATCCATATTTTGAATTTCCTTCTGTAGATTTGGCCAATTATATTGTGTGCCTTGAAGCGATCAATCAATTTGGTTGCACAGATACCATATGCAAGGACATCGAAATGGAGAGCATCTTGCTTGTTCATGTTCCAAATGCTTTTACGCCTGATCAAGATGGTCTGAACGATACTTTCTTCCCAGTAATTTTGGGTATTTCAAGTGAGTATTACGTGTTCAGAATCTGGGATCGTTGGGGACGAATTGTCTTTGAAACTACAGAGCTAGAAGATGTATGGACTGGTGGTGTAGGTGTTGAAGGTGTTAATGGTACGCACTTCGTTCCCAATGATGTTTACATCTGGGAAGTCGAATGCCAAGAGCTTGCAACGGGTGAAATTCGCAACCTAAAAGGGCACGTCACCATTGTCAGATAATCCGTATTAACGCAATTCGTAACGCTTCGTTTCTACCCCTTCTGATGAACTTATTCTGATGAAGTACAGTCCTCTTTCGACGTTTGGTAGTTGAAGTGAAACGCTTCCGTTTCCTTTACCCTTGAGTTGAGTAGTAGTCAAATTTTTGATCCATTTGCCTTGTGCATTATAAACATCAATTCGATTAATTCTTGCCTTAGACGATGCAATCAATAGACTTCCTTTTCCAGGATTGGGATAGATAGTGAAGTAAGAACTGAGGCCAACCTCGGTATCATTCACACTCAAATCGTAATCGTCAATTCCGAACACGAATAAACCCTCTTGCCGATCAGAAAGTAAAATTCTACCAGATGGCAAAAATGGATAAACACCCCAAGCTCCATAGTGAGCCACGGAATCGACATTGGCCACTGGCGATGTGTCGTAATAAGCAACACGCTCAACCTCTGAAGGGTCACTGAAATCAAATATTTGGAGCCCTTCTATATAGTAAGACACAAAGATCAGCTCGCTGCGAATCATAGGGTTGTGGGGATAAATCACCTCTGAAGGTTGCGTATTGAAGGTGTCGGTCAATTCAATTTCAGTGAGGTCGCTCACATCAAATAGCTTGAGATCCATGCCTGGCGTTTCATCGGCCATCACGTACTTCGTCCCATCGGCATTTAACCAGCCCGAGTGGCAGTATCCCTGCTCCAGATATTCTGTGATGGTGCTCAAAATAATCGGAGTAGCAGGATCACTGAAATCAACAACCATCAAGCCGTCAAAACCACCATTGAGATAAGCGACTCCATCACGTACAAAACAATCGTGCACATAAGGCAACGAGGTAAAGTTAATGATCAATTCTGGGTCTTCTGGAGTGGTATTGAGATCGTATAGACTTAAAGCCGAACTCGATGTGCCGCAGGCGTATAGGATGCCGGCATCCTCATCGATAAACAAGTCGTGGCAGTTTGAAAACTTCTCGTTGGAGTTGTAAACAACATGGATACTGTCGGGCAGGTAGCTAAAATCGGCAATCTGGAAAGTAGCGGGCTGCTCGTCTTCTACTAGGTATAGATAGTGACCAAAAGTTTTGAAATCACGGTGATTGGCAAGAAATCCTTGCAATGATCCCGGGACTAAGCCTACTTCCTCCGCAGTATTGTCCTCCTTGATCCAGATGACATGTCCGCCCAAAGTAGATCCCAAGACTCCATATTCCTCCCCTTCGTATGAAAACCCCCAACAATCGTTGAATCGGGCATTTCGGTAATTGAGAGGAATGCTGTCGTTGTCCCAATTAGCCAGTAAAGTGACTCCTTCTGATTGAGAGATTCCGAACAAACAAGAAAAAACAAGAACTGTGGTGATGAAAAGATTTCGCATACTACAAAGCTAGTTGATCGTGCAGAGAATTGGTATTTCTATCGTCGAAATTGATGGATTTCTATACAATTGGGATTACAAGATTCTTTCAACTTTCGGGGATTCTGTCATTTGCTTGTAACACATCCGGAGAGAAGAGGAGCTATCTTCGCCGCTCCTTTAAAAACCTGAAATAAGAGATGATGAGATTTACACTACTGGCAGCAATCGTGTTCGGCGCTTTTTCGATGTTTGGACAAGATGTTTTGTACTGCGGACAAACGGAGCAGACCGCAAAATTGTTTGCAAAACACCCTCACTTACGCCAAGGTGCAGAAGCTGCGGAAGCTGAATTGGAGGCTTTTTCTTTCGATCGTTCTGGAAACGACGAGATCGTATACATCCCAGTGGTTTTCCACATTATTCACGACAACGGAGATGAGAATATCAGCGATGAGCAAGTGCTTGATGCGATGGATGTCCTCAACCGTGATTTTAGGAAATTGAACGAAGATATTGAGGATGTGGTTCCTGCTTTTGCAGACATCACCGCCGATACTGAAATCGAATTTCGCCTAGCCACCCTCGATCCTAACGGCATCTGCACCAAAGCAATCAACCGGATTCAGAGTCCGTTTACCTACGAAGGTGATGAAAACATGAAGGCGCTCATTCAATG
Organism: Gammaproteobacteria bacterium; assembly: GCA_047615865.1. Lineage (GTDB taxonomy): Bacteria > Bacteroidota > Bacteroidia > Flavobacteriales_D > Sanyastnellaceae > JADFAK01. The sequence continues at coordinate 8,751 of JBLHIB010000015.1, read as the reverse complement.
GCCGCGGGACATGTACTTGAATGTTTGGGTATGCGCGTATGCAAGCGGTGCCGCTGGTTATACTTATACCCCTGGTTCGGTCAACGACTCGTTCAGTGCGTCACAAGACGGTATTGTTCTTAAGTACGATTACACTGGGTCAATAGGAACGTCTTCTGTGATTCGTTCACGCACACTTACACACGAGGTAGGTCACTGGCTCAATCTTCGTCACTGTTGGGGCGGGACCAACACACCAGGTGAAGCCGACAATTGTTTTGGTGACGACAATGTCTCTGATACCCCAAATACATTGGGATGGACTTCTTGTCAGCTTGCGGGCGAGTCATGCGGATCGCTAGACAACGTTCAGAATTATATGGAGTACAGCTACTGCAGTCGCATGTTCACGGAAGGTCAAAAAACTAGAATGCTAAACGCTGCAGCTTCAGGGACGGCGGATAGAAACGAGCTTTCGACATTATCAAACCTTATGGCAACTGGAGTACTGGATCCTGCTTACGCTGCTTGTACGGCCAATTTTACCACAACAGAAGAAGTTGTATGTGTAGGCGAAGAAATTCCATTTGCTGATGAGTCGTTTCACAACATTATTAGCTGGGCTTGGGATTTCGGTGACGGAACGACCTTCGAGGGTAGTGACCCTGAATTGCACAAGAATCCAATTCATATCTACAATGAAGCAGGATTTTATTCGGTTTCTCTCACCGTGTCTGATGGAGAAAATGAAGTAGGGACGACCATGATGGATTTCATTCGTGTGTTACCTGCAGGTGAATTGACGCACCCTTTTGTCGAGGGATTTGAAAACAGTGAATCTATCGACGAAAATTGGTTCGTATACAATTATCAGAATGATCAGGCATGGCAGCAAACTTCGCAAGGTGCCTATTCTGGAGATTATTCGATGAGATTGGGCAATTTCTCAAACAATGTGGACGACAACATGGATGAGTTGATTAGCTCGACAATAGATGCGAGTGAAATGGATGCTTTGGTTATTTCGTATAAGTGGGCTTATGCCAACAAATGGAACGAAACCAACGATCGTTTCCGTTTACGTATTTCACCAGACTGTGGAAAAAATTGGTACACCCTTGAAATGCACACTGGAAATACAGATTTGCCAACGGCCAATAATACCAACGGTATATTTTATCCAGATGCCGATGAATGGGGAGAAAATGTAGTAGTCGTGACCAATGGAAATTACTTGACGCCCAAGACACGAGTCAACTTCGAATTCATTGGACAAGGAGGAAACAACATATATCTGGATGATATCAATATGATTGAAGAAGGATTTATTTCGGTAGATGATTCAAAGAAACTCTTGGATTACTTGAACATTTATCCAAATCCAACAACCGAGGATGCTCAATTGGATTTCTTCTTGCGTGGAGAAGCGCTTACAACCCTTTCGATCACCGATCTGCTCGGTCGCGAGGTATTTGCAAGTAACCTAGGTCAAATGGCTCCTGGAGTGCATACAATCGCTCTAGATATTAAGAACTACAATTCGGGTATTTATGTGCTAAGACTGACTCAAGGAGGTCAGATTGAAACGATCAAGCTAGTTGTGAAGTAAAGGCGGTTTTGCCTCAACCACACTTCAAAAATATAAAGCACAAAAAAGCCCCGGCAAACGCTGGGGCTTTTTAATATATTTAGGTGGGGTATTCTATTCTTTTGATCCTATCATAACCGATACACAACCTTCATGGACAAGCGATGAAGGAGTTTCAGCCTCAGGGATTCGAATCCTCACAATGAGCTGCTGCGTTGTGGCTACTTTGAAGTCGAATATAGTCTTGTCCTCCTGGTCAGTCTCAGCACTAGAGAAGATCATTTCTTCATCCGTATCAAGAACCTCGAAGTCCAAGTCTCCCAAAACTGGGTGACCGCAGATAATCAAACGGTATTCTTTATCGGCATAGAAGGTGAGTAGAAGCTCGGCCTCATCCCCAGGGATAAGTACGGCACTATTGAAGTTGTCATTTTGTATATACCCCTCAAGCATTGGGAGGCACTTCTTCTTCGTAAAACTTCTGCACTGCGACCAAGTGGTAAGTGGAATAAGTACGAGGAGTGGAAGTAATATTTTCAGAAATCTCATAGTTCTCTCTGTTTCGGGTGATTATTGGATGTACTGTGATCTCATTTCACTGATCTTGGCTGCAACTTGGGCGAGTCGTTCATCACTCATCTCTATAGATTGTGATCCGCCTATTACTGTTGTACCTGATTCGTCCTGAGATGTTTCAGTTTTACCCTTATTTATTTTGATGCCGTCGAATATCGATTGCACCGATTCGAGGTCTGCAATTACAGTTGTAAGAACTTCTTTGTCTTCATAAGTCTTCATAAGAGCTATAAGGTCTTTCAGTGCATACTTCTGTTCTGCAATACGATTTTTCAGTTCTAAGTTTTCAGGAGTAAGGTGAGAACATGCAAGGTGCAATCCTTCAACCCAACCACCGGCAATAACCAATGCTGAGATCTCTTCACGTCCGTCTTTCTTTAGATAGCCGTTCAATGACCAGTAAGCTTCAGAAACAATCTGCAACAGAGAATCGCGATTCTCCATGTTGTTGTTCATACGCTCATACACGCCATTGTCAATCGCATCCTCTACGCCAAGGTCTTTGGCCAATTTCTGCGTCGCCGATAGATAATAAATCGACTCTTGATTTTGGTCAAACATACTCGCATACGATAAATCAGCACCGTACATACCCAAGTTCAAAGCTTGTGACTTTGCACCGGTATAGTTGTTGGCATTGTTTACATCGTTGAGTTTCGATTTGTCGAATGGAGCACCACTCTTCTTAATAATCGAGGCCATTTCCACCGGTGATGGAATGGTGTAAAAGATCTTCTTGACCTTAGCCGCTCGCTGACTTTCACTCTCGTCCTGCTGTGTGTCGGTTTCGATGACTTGCTGTTCCTGGGACGTGTCGTTTGATTCGCACGAAACCAGAACCAACGAAAACACAAAAACGCTTGCCAGAAGACTTAGAAGGTTTGTTTTTAGCATTGGAATAATTTTTTTATAGGGTTTTAAGATGGCCTGCTATGAATAGCTCAATTTATTCGTAGTGGTTCATATACGGGTGGTGCATGCATAAAGTTTTAAAAATTGTTCTGTTTATTTTGCCAAATGTAGACAGTCACCTCAACTCCCAAGTCAGAAGTACGGACATAGTAGAAGTAGGACGATTCTTACGAAACCTATATAAACAGTAGGATACAGGGTTTTTTATTTGAGCCTATCGGCAAACGCCTAGCCTCCTTCCACAGAGCGTTTTAGGTGTGTTCAACTAGACGAAAATATTTCGTTCGATTTTGATTGGCAGTATGCGCCAACAACAGATTTCCAAGAATGCGAAGTCGGGATTAGTGCGCCTCCAACCAGTTATTGCCCGTATCCATGTCCACTTTCAGCGGAACAATCAACTTCACGGCATTCTGCATTTTGTCCTCCACAATAGGCTTAATGATCTCCAATTCATCCCGATGAGCGTCAAAAACCAATTCATCATGTACCTGCATGATCATTTTCGACTTGAATCCCTGTTTCTGAAATTCGTTGTGAATATCAATCATCGCTACCTTGATAATATCCGCCGCCGAACCCTGAATTGGTGCATTGATGGCATTGCGTTCTGCAAATCCCCGCACAACAGCATTCGCCGAATGGATGTCTTTCAAATACCTACGTCGGCCCATGATGGTTTCCACATACCCATTTGCGCGAGCAAATTCAATATTCGCTTCCTGAAAAGTTTTCAATCCAGCAAATTGCTCAAAGTAGTTGTCAATGATCGACTTCGCTTCCTTTCGTGAGATATTCAAGTTTTGAGACAAACCAAAAGCACCTTGGCCATAACTAATACCAAAGTTCACCGCCTTAGCCTTGCTTCTCATCTCGCGATCAACATCGGCTAGATCTACTCCAAAAACTTTCGAAGCAGTAGCAGCATGAATGTCCACGCCATCCATAAATGCTTTCACCATGCCTTCATCCTTACTCAGTGCAGCAATGATACGAAGCTCCACCTGCGAGTAATCTGCTGCCAGTAGAATGTGGTCCTTATCCCGTGGAATAAATGTCTTTCGAATTTCGCGTCCTTTCGCTGTCCTGATAGGAATATTCTGCAAGTTGGGGTTAGTTGAACTCAATCTTCCCGTCGCAGCGATTGTCTGCATATAGTTCGTGTGAATTCGATCAGTTCCCTCATGCGCCATCTCTGGCAATGGATCAACATAAGTCGATTTCAATTTACGCAGCTGACGATAATCCATAATCTTGCCTACGATGTCATGATCGTTTATATGGCGGTTCAGGATGTCTTCCCCGGTCGCATACTGACCAGTCTTCGTCTTCTTGGCCTTCGCCGAGATCTTCAACTTGTCAAAAAGTATATCTCCCAGTTGGCGTGGAGAGTCAATATTGAATTCCTCCTCAGCCAAAGCATGTATTTCCTTCTCCAATTCACCTATCGTGCCGCCCAGCTCTTTGGAAAACTCGTAAAGCGCTTCCTTGTCAATCTTCACCCCTTCGAGCTCCATGTGAGCGAGTACGCGTATAAGAGGAACCTCAACATCTTCAAACAGACCCTTCAAGTGGTCCTTCTTCATCTCGTCTTCAAACGCCGCTTTCAATCGCAAAGTAACATCGGCATCTTCAGCGGCATAGTCGGTAACCAACTCCGGCTCAATTTCGGCCATGCTTTTTTGTGACTTGCCTTTTTTCCCGAGAATTGACTCAATGGAAATAGGTTTGTAGTTCAAATAGGCTTCCGCAAGCACATCCATCCCGTGTTTCATATCGGGATTCATCAGGTAGTGCGCGAGCATCGTATCAAATACTTTATTCTTGATCTCAAACCCGTAGCGATACATAATCTTGTAATCGTACTTCAGGTTTTGAGCTACCATTTCCTTGTTCTCATCCTCGAAAACCTCCCGAAATGGTTCCATAGCCTTGATTGCTCCTTCACGATCTGGAGGAGTAGGTACATACCAAGCTTCATGAGCCTTAACGGCAAATGACATTCCCACGATATCCACCAAAGTAGCATCCAACCCGGTGGTTTCAGTATCAAACGTAAAGCTCTTCGCCTTCTTGAGAATCGCAACCAACTCAGTCACCTGTTCGGGCGTATTTACAAAAGTATAGTTGTGATCTACAGTGCTTATATCCTCCTTATCCGATGAAGTGACCACGTCCTCAATCTGCTCGTCAGAGAACATCGCTATTTGCTGACCTTCCTCCGGCTTAGTCGCGGTAGGAGCCAGTCCAATTTCTTCGTTTAACACGCGCTTGGCAAGTGTTCTGAATTCGAGTTGCTCGAAAATATCGCGGAGGGCATCTTTGTTCATCTCCTCGACGATGAGTTCGTTCTCTTTGAAATCCACAGGAACATCCAGTACGATAGTCGCCAGCCATTTTGACATCAGACCTTGCTCTTCGAAATTTTCGATGTTCTCGCGTTGCTTGCCTTTTAATTTATCGCTATTCGCAAATATCCCTTCAGCCGTATCGAATTCCTTCAACAACTTCGACGCCGATTTCGGTCCAATCCCAGGAACCCCCGGAATATTATCCGCCGAGTCGCCCATCAATCCAAGCAAGTCAATGATCTGATCCGGTCGCTGCACATCAAATCTCGCGCACACTTCAGGAATTCCCCAAATCTCTGGTGGCTTGCCTCCGTTTCCCGGTCGGTACATAAAGATATTGTCTGAAACCAACTGCGCATAGTCTTTATCAGGCGTCATCATATAGGTCGTAAAACCCTCTTTCTCCGCCATTTTCGCCAAGGTCCCAATCACGTCATCGGCCTCAAATCCCTCGACCATCATAATTGGAATATTGAACGCCTCAACAATCTGCTTGATCCACGGAACGGCAATTTTGATATCCTCCGGTGTCGCGTCTCTATTGGCTTTGTACTCTACATATTCCACATGCCTAAAAGTCCCTCCCGGTGGATCAAATACCACCGCAATATGACTAGGCTTTTCATTGCGAAGAATCTCCAGCAAGACATTTACAAAGCCAAACATCGCCGAAGTATTCATCCCCGTAGAGTTGATCCGCGGCGTCCGAATAAATGCATAATAAGCTCTAAAAATCAGGGCATAAGCATCCAATAAAAATAATTTCTTCTCCGTGTCTTTACTGCGCATATTGGTCAATTTGGCTGGAGGGGCAAGATATTGATTTTTATGGGCGCTATGCGCAAATGATTCAGTGAATTCGTGCATGAAAATTTGTGGTGGCGAGGAGGATATTTTGGGATAGCCGTTGATGGAAACAGCATTTCGACGATGCGATTTACCTTTTGCAGACAAAGGAAGCGATAGGACTATCGCTTTGCTCAATGACCAAGTCGAACAAGGGAAAGTTTCTGGCAATTCATTTGATTCTACGAGAAGGACCGGCCTTTGAATAAGCTCCGTGTTGACTCGAATCAACGGAGCGTAAAGCAGAAGCAGTTGTCTGAGGTCAGCTATCGAAGGGAGCGCAGCGAGCTACGTGAATAGCGTTTCCGAGTTTTGCTTCTGTAGCGCAGGTGATACGCTAAGTCAACTAGGATTTTATTCACCAGCCTTGATTTTTGGTTACTTTTGATCAAGCAAAAGTGACAGAAAGTGAAGAATATGAGATCATCTCAACGTAGGTGTGACCCATACTGGGTCAAGACTCGTCTAATCGTCGCCTTGGGTTATAAATATGCGACGCATACTGGGTCAAAGGATTGTTAATCCCATTACACTTGAGTACTCAATGACCGCGTCTACCGAGTAAAGTTTCCTAGTACGATAGTGTATTACCTAAAAGTTCCTCGTTCAACCAGGTCATCGAGCAAAGCGGAACGAAAAAAAGTTGAATAGTACAAAGGAAGTCAAGCCGCGTCGTCGAGATGTGGTCACTCTAAAACAAAAGGGAGCGCAAGTGAAGAGAATGTACTACGTAAAGTAAACAACATTTCGACGACGCGATTTTCCATATGCAACCAATGGAAACGATACTGCTATCGCTTTGCTCAATGACCGCGTCTACCGAGCAAAGTTCCTAGTACGATAGTATATTACCTAAAAGTTCCTCGTTCAACCAGGTCATCGAGCAAAGCGGAACGAAAAAAAGTTGAATAGTACAAAGGAAGTCAAGCCGCGTCGTCGAGATGCGGTCACTCATCCCCAGACCCTATTTCTCCGAATTCTGCCTCCAATATTTTTCATTCTGAATTTTTCATTTTCCATTCATAACCAAAGGTTAGAGCCATACCGCGTCGTCGAGATGCGGCCACTCTAAAACAAAAGCGACACAAGCAAAGAGAACGATTTCAAACCTCCCCAATGAGAATTGAAACTCTTCAACAAACACTTTTTCTATATTTACAGGATTAACCACTGACTATGAAAAACTTCTACCTCTTATTCATTTGCGCAATAGCGCTAAACATCAACACCCAAGCACAAGTCATCAGCCAAGAACTCGTTCAACACTTGGACTTGGATCAAATCGAAGAAGTTCTCACGGAATTCGGTCTGCCTGTTGATATTCTTCCATTGCAGTACGAAGTGGATTTCTACAAAATCAATTACATGACGCTCCATCCAAACGGAGATAGTGTTATGGTTTCTGGTGCTCTTTGTCTGCCGACCGGTGTGACTTGTCCGCTTCCATTATCTAGCTACCAACACGGCACGATGGCCAAGAAAACAAATGCTCCATCGCACATGGTTGGAGAAGGCGATTTGGGAATCTTGTATGCTTCAGTGGGATATGCAATGGTATTGGCCGACTACATTGGTCTCGGTGATTCAGAAGATTTTCACCCCTACGTTCACGCTGAATCAGAGGCGAATACCTGTCTGGATTTAATCCGTGCAGCATACGACTTACAAGAAGAACTTGAATACAGCCTCAACGATCAATTGTTCATCTGGGGATACTCGCAAGGCGGACATGCAACTGCAGCACTACAGCGCAAAATCGAAGTGGAATATCCCAACGATTTCAGCATCACTGCCAGCGCCCCTATGAGCGGACCATATGACATCTCAGGAGCCCAAGCCGAAGTCATTACATCGGATGAAATTTATCCCACGCCCGGATATTTGCCATACGTAGTCTTGAGCTACAATGAAGTTTACGGAACATTGTTCGAAGAATTGGAAGACGTATTTTTACCTGAATATGCTGCGATTATTCCTGACCTTTTTGACGGGACTCACAGCATGGCAGAGATCAACGCAGCCTTTCCTGATATTCCCAATCAAGCGTTGCTTCCTGCAGTATTGGAAGCATATGAAAGCGATCCAATGCACCCAATTCGTGTTGCGTTGGAGGCCAATAACGTTCTCAATTGGGCACCAGAAGCTCCTACCAATATTTATTACTGCGAAGCCGATGATCAAGTATCATATTTGAATTCAGAAGTTGCTTATGAAGCCTATACGGCAAATGGATCAACCACTGTGAACCTATTCAATGGAGGAGACTACGACCATGGCGGTTGTGCACCTTTGGCAATGTTGGCAGGATTCAGTTTCTTCCAAACTTTGGTAGAGACTTCTTTCAGTCCGGAAGTCACCTTAGACATTACACAAGTAAGCAGTGCAGATGCCACTGACGGAAGTGTGATAGTCGTGATCGACGAACCAGGAAATTGGACTTACTCATGGAGCAATGGCAGTGAAGACCTCAACCTTGAAAATCTTGGGACAGGCTTCTTT